>NZ_JBSRTQ010000064.1:0-23737 GCF_055129145.1 Albimonas sp.
GACGTGGACGCGGCGCCTGCGCGGCGGTGGAGCGAAGCGCCGCGCAGACGTTCCGCGCGCGGCGGCGAGGCGCCCGCGGCGCGCGGGGGCCGGGGCGCTTGCCGCCGCGTCTCATTCCCGTCGGACGCGATGGTCATCATGGCGTCGCGATCCCTGCGCAGGGTCGCGCGCTCGCAATGCCCCGACCCGATGCGCCGAGACCCGAGGAGATTTCGATGGATGGCCGCTCCGCTCCCGCGCCCGACGCCCGCCCCGCGGACGGGCGTCTCGGCCCCGCGCTTCTGGCGCTGCCGGACGGAGTGGTGTTCGGCCGTCTGCGTCTGGAGGCTGGGCGGATCGCCGCCATCGAGCCGCTGGGCGACGCCCCCGAGGACGCCGCGGCGGGGGGCGAGGGCGACTACATCCTCCCCGGCCTCATCGACCTGCACACCGACCATATCGAAAAGCACCTGCATCCCCGCGTCACCGCGCCCTGGGATCCGCTGGGCGCGGCGCTCGCCTATGACGCGCAGGTTATCGCGGCGGGGATCACCACGGTCTACGACTCGCTCTCCGTCGGCGCCGCGATCCGCCAGTCCGAGCGGCGGGACCTGCTGGTCCCCGCGCTCGACGCGCTGGAAACCGCGGCCCGCCTCGGCCTGATGCGGGCCGAGCATCTGCTGCACCTGCGCTGCGAGATCTCCGACCCCGAGACGCCGGCCCTGCTCCACGCGGCGCTGGACCGCCCCGGCCTCGGACTGATCTCGCTCATGGACCACGCGCCCGGCGACCGGCAGAGCCCGGACATGGCGCGCTGGACGCGGCGGATGGCGGAGAACATCGACGTCAGCCTCGACGAGATGATCGCGCGGCGCGACGCGCTGCTGGACCGCTCGGCGCGGCTCGGCCCCTCGATCCGGGCGCATTGCGCGGCGGCGGCGCGGGCGCGGGGGGTCGCCCTGATGAGCCATGACGATGCGAGCGAGGCGCATGTGGCCCAGGCCGCGGCCGAGGGCGTCTCGATCTCGGAATTCCCCACCACGCTCGCCGCGGCCCGGGCCGCCAGGGCGGCCGGCATGGCGGTGATCGCGGGGGGGCCGAACCTGGTAAGGGGCGGCTCGATGACCGGCAATGTCGCGGCGCGGGATCTGGCGGCGGCGGGGCTTCTGGATATCCTCGCGTCGGACTACGTGCCGCGAAGCCTGGTGGATGCGGCCTTCGCGATGGCCGCGGACCCGGAGCTGCCGCAGGACCTGGCGGCCGCCGTGGCGATGGTCACCTCGGCGCCGGCGCGGGCCGCGGGGCTGGACGACCGCGGGGCGCTGGTTCCCGGCCTGCGCGCCGACCTGATCCGGGTGCGGCGGGTGGCGGGCGTCGCCCATGTGGCCGAGGCCTGGCGGGAGGGGCGGCGGGTGCTCTAGCCCCCCTGCCCCAGCTCCTGCCCGATCTGACGGGCGAGCATCCGCGAGAACATCCGCACCTGGCTGTAGGCGCCGCCGGTGAACCAGAGCCCCGGCTGCGGCGTGCGGGTCCACATGTTGGCCAATTCCTGCTCCGCGTCGAACCCCCAGATCTGGCCGGTGCGCGCGGCGACCTCCGCGCCGAAGAGCTGCGCCACCATGTGCTCGAGCCCTTTGTAGCCGGTGGCGAGCACCACGAGCTCGGCCTCGATCAGCCGCCCATCGGCCATGCGGGCGCCCGTCGCCTCCCACCCCGCGATCTCGGCGGTCTGGATCAGGCCGATTTCTCGGGCCGCGATCAGGTCGGAGCAGCCGATGTTGAAGTAGTAGCCCCCGCCCCGGGTCCGGTATTTCAGCGGCCAGCCGGTGCCGTCCTCGCCGAAATCCAGCCGGAAGCCGACCGCCTCCAACCCGTCGAGCAGCGGCCGGTCGATCTCCACCGACTTTTTCGTCAGGATCCTGTGGGCCTGCTTCATCGGCTCCAGCGGCAGGGCGAGGGCGAGCAGGTCGCGATCCGCCGGCGCCGGGCCTGGCCCGAAGAAGATGCCGTCGAAGAGCTGGGCGGAGGGTTCGACCTGCGTGACCAGCGAGGGGGAGCGTTGGGACATGGTCACCCGCGCCCCCTTCGCATGCAGGTCCTGGGCGATGTCATGGGCCGACGTCCCGGTCCCCATCACGATCACCCCACGCCCCCGCCATGGCTCGGCCGAGCGGAAGCCGGAGGAATGGACGACCTCGCCCCCGAACCCCTC
Source organism: Albimonas sp. (assembly GCF_055129145.1). NCBI lineage: Bacteria > Pseudomonadati > Pseudomonadota > Alphaproteobacteria > Rhodobacterales > Paracoccaceae > Albimonas > Albimonas sp. Next base: position 2,192 of record NZ_JBSRTQ010000064.1, read on the forward strand.
CATCCCCGGGATCCGCGGAATGTTCGGCGTGCCGGAGACGGAGGTCGCCATGATGATATGCCGGGGCCGCATGATCCGGGGCGCCTGCCCCTCGCGCGTCACCCTCGCCTCCCAGACGCCCGCTTCCTCGTCGCGCACGGCGCCGCCGAACTCGGCGGAGGTCCAGAAGTTGACCTCCAGCATGCGGACGTAGAATTCCAGCCAGTCGGCGATCAGGTCCTTGGGGATGTAGGGGGGGAAGGTGGTGGGGAAATCGAGGAACGGCATGGTGTTGCTGTTCTTCTGATTGTGCAGCGCGAGCGCGTGGTAGCGCAGGCGCCAGTTGTCCCCGACGCGCGCCATGCGGTCGACGATCAGCGCGTCCACTCCGGCCTGGTTGAGACAGGCCGCGGCGACGATCCCGGCATGGCCGCCGCCCACGATCAGCACCTCCGGGTCGCGGTCGGCGTAATCCTGCGCGGCGGCCCGGCGGTCGGCCCAGTTGGGCGCCGTGAAATCGCGATGCCCGCCCGACGGCGCGGCGGAGATGGGGGGGCGTGCCTCGGACCAGTCCAGCAGCGAAGTCAGCAGGATCCACGCGACCGGACCGTCGGGGCCGGGGATCAGGCGGACCACGGCCTCTCCGGCGCCCAGATCGCAGTCGAAATCGAGCACCGCCTCGGAGACCATGACCCCGGCGCGTTCCACCCGCACCGGGCCGTGACGGTCGGGCGAGACGCGAAAACCGCGGGCGGCGTGGGCGGTCAGGGCGGGGGCGAGGGCGGCGGCGCAGGCCTCGGGCCCGGAGACGGTGGCGAAGCGCGGGCGCAGGCAGGCGAGGTCGCGCCAATGGGCGTCAGGGGCGAAACAGGGTTCGAGCGCCGCCGGGTCGGACCCGGCGGCGCCCAGACGCGTCAGCCATGCGGTGATGTCGGAGCGGGCTCCGGCGTCATCCACCGCGCGGGCGCCTTCGCGGGGCGTCGGGCTTCGCGGCGGTGCGCGGCATGGGCGTCTCCTCCCGGACGTTCCGCGTCTCGACCCCGGGGGGCGGCGCGGATTGAGCGGAAGCCTAGACGCCAGGCCGGGCGGGGGTCCAGCGTCCCCGCCCTGGCCGTGCCCTAACGTCTGGTAGGGCCATGCTGAGCGCAGGTCAGGCTCGTTGCGCCGCGAAGGGCGCCGCGAACGGGCCGGGACGCACGCCGGCGCGCAGCCTGGTCCAGGGCAGCGTGGCCGGATCGACCGCCATCGGGCCGGGGGCGGCGCAGACCAGGATGGTCTCGGCGATGGGGGCGAAATCGGCGCGGAAATGCACCGAGGATTTCACCACCAGCAGCGACTGATCCTCCGGGTCGATGCCGACCTGGCGGAACATCTCGCGATCCGCCATCTGCGCCTTGGCCGAGACCACGACCACCGAGACGTTCCCGATGCGCAGCCGGGCCGACTCGCCCATCTGCATCATCCGCCCGAGATAATAGGGCCCCTTGGCCTCGAAGGTCCCGTCGGAGAGCTGTTCGACCGTGAACTCCGCCTCCAGCGGGCTGTCGCCGGGCCATTTCGACTTGGCGCCCAGCGACAGGCGCACCGTCGCGCCGACGCCCGCCGCATGGGCCGCGGCGGCGCTTTCGGGGTCGAAGACATTGCCGATGGCCGCCGTAGCGTCCGCCGCGATCAGGGCCTTGAGCATCCCCATCGTGTCCGAGTCCGCGCCCGCGCCTGGATTGTCCTGCGTGTCGGAGATGATGACCGGCTTCGACGCGGTCCTGGCGAGGCGCATGGCCTCGGCGACGCCCTCTTCCGGGCTCCAGACCTTGCCGGCGAAATCGGCCTCGGCCGCGACGACGGCGAGCATCAGGGCGCTGGCGGCGGCGTCGGCGCCCGGCCCATAGGCCACGACCGACATGCCGCAATCGGCGAAGTCGGCGGCCGGGAAGCCCATGTTGAAGCTCACCGCCTCCACCGTCTCGCCGTCGACCAGCGATTCCAGCTGCGCGTAAAGGCGTCTGGCCGGGTCCATGTCGGTGCACTGCCAGGCGATGGCCGAGAGATAGGGGGCCTGAAGGAACGCCTTGGGAAAGCGGGTCCCGCCCAGCATCTTCGACAGGCTGCGGGCGGCGCGGCGGCCGGTTTCGGCCATGTCGACATGGGGATAGGTGCGGTAGGACTCGAGAATATCCGCCTTCTCCACCATCAGCGGGCTGACATTGGCGTGGAGGTCGAGCGTGACCGAGACCGGCACGTCCGGCCCCACCACGTCGCGCAGACGGCGGAGGAACTCGCCCTCGCCGTCGTCGTGATGCTCGGTCACCATCGCCCCGTGCAGGTCCATGAAAACGCCGTCGAGCGGCATGGCGGCTGCGACCAGTTCCATGATCCGGCCGGTGATGGTCTCGAACGCCTCCTCGGTCACATGGGCGGAGGGGGAGGTGGCGGCGAAGAGGGTGGGGATCAGCTCCCACCCCTCGGCCCGGCCGATCTCGATCGCGCCGGCGATGCCGGCGTTGATCTTTTCGGTGCTGGCGATGACGTCCGCGCCCTCCACCATCCGCCCCGAGCCGCCGCCGGAGCGGAAGTCGTCCAGCGTGGCCTTGGAGGGGGCGAAGGTGTTGGTCTCGTGCAGGAAACCGCCGATGGCTATGCGGGGCGCCGCCATGCTCAGCCCTCCAGCTTGTTGAGGCCGCACCAGCGGGCGATGAAGAGCGCGATGGTCTCGGTGCAGGTTTTCACCGAGGCGAGGTCCACCTTCTCGTCGAAGCCGTGGATGTTCACGCCCTTGGGGCCCCAGCACACCGCCGGCACGCCGTAATAGGGGTAGAAGCGGGTGTCGGTGAGGCCGGTGTTGTTGTTCTCGATCAGCGGCGCGTCGCCGAACACTTCGGCCCAGGTGGCGCGGAATTCGGCCTCCGGCTCCTCGGCGCCTTCCAGCACCCAGCCTTCGGACATGAAGCCGTTCCACACGACCTCGGGCGGCGAATTGGCGAGGAACGGATGGGTGCGGGCGGCGGCGGTGACGCAATCCTCGATCTCGCGACGGGCCTGGGCCAGGTCCTGGCCGGGCAGCACGCCGATGCGGCAATCGACATCGCACCAGGCGGGGACGGAGGACGCCCAGTCGCCGCCCGCGATCTTGCCCGGGTTGAAGTTCAGCGGATGCACCACGTCCTTGAAATTCGGATGCTCCTTGGCGCGCTCGTTCCAGATGATCTCGAGGCCCTTGACCGCGTTGATCATGTCGAAGGCGGCGGTGATGGCGTTGGAACCTTCGCCCGCGACCGAGACATGCACCGGCTTGCCGCGGACCTTCAGCTTGAACCAGATCACCCCGACCTGGGCGCGCAGGAAGCGGAAGCCGGTCGGTTCGGGGATGAAGGCGAGATCGGCCCGGTAGCCGCGCTGCAGCGTCGAAAGCGCGCCGAGGCCGGTGGATTCCTCTTCGATCACCGACTGGAAATGCACGGTGGCGGCGGGCTCGTAGCCGGCCGAGCGCAGGGCGTCGAGCGCGAAAAGCGCGGAGACCGTGCCCGATTTCATGTCGCAGGCGCCCCGGCCGTGCATGAAGCCGTCCTTGATCACGGGATCGAAGGGCGGCGTCTCCCACATCTCGGCCGGGCCGGCGGGCACCACGTCGAGATGCCCCTGCAGGATCAGCGAGCGGCCATGCACATCCGCCGGCCGGTGGGAGCCGACGACGGTGCGGGCGCGCGAGAAATCACCCTCGATTGGTCCATACCCCCGAAGGGACTCCAGATCGGAGAGGTCGATCTTCCAGTCGTCGACGCAATAGCCCCGGTCGCGCAACGCGGCGGCCATGAAGTCCTGCGCGGGGCCTTCCTCGAACCGCAGGGAAGGGATTCGGACGAAATCGGCGAGAAACGCAGTCTGCGTCGCGAAGTTGGCATCAACGGCGGCGCGGATAGCGGCGCGGGCTGCATCATCGAGAGGCGCCATAGTCATTTGCGTGCGAACCTTTCAGGCAGGGAAGCGTGTCGGCTGTCGTTTGTCGACGGTTTTGATAGGTGTGGACATTGACAACGAACCGCCCCCGCCCGCAACCTTCTTTCGCGTTGCAGCAAACGGCCCGAGCGCCCGGACCACGTCAAGCGCGTCAGAGGCCGGCATCACCCACAGGAGAGACACTCATATGCTCGATGGAATGAAGGCCCTCGTTCGGCCGCCGGCTTCGCGGCGCGCCCGGGCCGCTCTGATGGCCGCGGCCGCGATGGCCGCGATGGGCGTGGGCCTGCCGGTCAGCGCCGAGACGCTCCGGGTGGTCATGCACTCCTCGCTCCGCGTGCTCGACCCGATCATCACCACCGCCTACATGAGCCGCAACCACGGCTACATGGTCTTCGACACCCTGCTGGCGCTCGACGAGAATTTCGAGATCAAGCCGCAGATGGCCGACAGCTGGTCCGTGTCCGACGACCAGCTGACCTGGACCTTCACGCTTCGCGACGGCCTCATGTTCCACGACGGCACGCCGGTGACCTCCGAAGACGCCGTCGCCTCGTTGAAGCGCTGGGGGTCGCGCGACGGCATGGGCCAGAAGCTCATGGACTATGTGTCCGAGATGGTCGCGGTCGACGACAAGGTATTCGAGATCAAGCTGAAGGAGCCCTACGGCCTTCTGCTCGGCTCCATCGCCAAGCCCTCGTCGAACGTGCCGTTCATCATGCCCAAGCGGCTGGCCGAGACGCCGTCGACCGAGCCGATCCCCGAGCAGATCGGGTCCGGCCCCTTCACGTTCAAGGCCGACGAGTTCCAGCCGGGCGTCATCACGGTCTACGAGAAGTTCGAAGGCTACAAGCCGCGCGAGGAAGAGCCCTCATGGGCGTCGGGCGGCAAGGTGGTCAAGGTCGACCGGGTCGAATGGGTCGTGATGTCGGACGCGCAGACCGCGCTCAACGCCCTGATGTCGAACGAGATCGACTACTGGGAGCAGCCGCCCTACGATCTGCTGCCGATCCTGGAGACCAACCCGGACATCGACATCCGGGTGATCAACAAGATGGGCTCGGTCACCATCGGCAGGCCGAACTTCCTGCATCCTCCGTTCGACAACAAGAAGGTCCGGCAGGCCGCGCTGGTGGCGATGAGCCAGCAGGACGTCATGGACGCGATGATCGGCAATCCCGACTATTACCGGGTCTGCGGCGCGATGTTCCTGTGCGGCACGCCGCTGGAGACGTCGGTGGGCGCCGAGGGCGTGATGGAGAAGGACGACATGGACAAGGCCAAGGCCTTGCTCAAGGAATCCGGCTATGACGGCACCCCGGTGGTGATCATGCATCCGACCGACGTCGGCTCGCTCAACACCCAGCCGGTGGTCGCGGCGCAGGCGCTGCGCGATGCGGGCTTCACCGTCGACCTGCAGGCGATGGACTGGCAGACGCTGGTCGGCCGTCGCGCGTCGCAGGCCCCGGTCGCCGAGGGCGGCTGGAACCTGTTCTTCACCACCTGGGTGGGCGCGGACGTGTTCAACCCGATCGCCAACAACATGGTCAACGGCCGCGGCCCCGAGAAGGGCGGCTGGTTCGGCTGGCCGACCGTCCCCGAGGCCGAGGAGCTGCGCGACGCCTATGCCCGCGCCGGCACGGCCGAAGAGCAGAAGGCCATCGCGGAAGAACTGCAGGCGCTCGCCTATGACGAGGTGATGTACCTCCCCGCCGGCCAGTTCACCTCCCCGGCGGCGTGGTCGACCAACCTCACCGGCGTGCTGGACGGCCCGGCCCCGTTCTTCTGGAACATCTCGAAGGAGTGATCCGGATCCTCGCGGGCCCCGCCTGATCGCGGGGCCCGCGAATCTCCGTCCGACCTGACCGCAGGCCCCCGAACGCAGGCCCCCGAATGCTGCGGGGGCCCGACCACGGCCCCCGCGCCCCGCCGGCCCGAGCACGGCCCCCCGCCGGCCCCCGCCGGACCCCCGGACCCTGACCAGCCCGAGAGGCCCACCATGCTCCGATACATCGCGCAACGAATCCTGGCCGCCGTGCCGGTGATGGGATTCGTCGCGCTCTTCGTGTTCCTGCTGCTGCGTCTGTCGCCCGGCGATCCGGCCGCGATCATCGCCGGCGACGCCGCGACGCCCGAGCAGCTCGAGGCCATCCGCGAGCGCCTCGGCCTCAACGACCCGATCTATCTGCAATTCTTCGACTGGATCTCGCGCCTGTTCCATGGCGATTTCGGCACCTCGATCCTGTCGGGCACGCCGGTGATCGACATGATCATGGGCCGGCTGGAGCCGACGGTGAGCCTCGCGCTGACCACCATCGTGCTCGCCATCCTGATCGCCGTGCCGCTCGGCGTGATCGCGGCCTGGAAGCAGGGCACCTTCATCGACCGTCTGGTGATGGCGATCTCGGTGCTGGGCTTCTCGGTGCCGGTCTTCGTGATCGCCTATGTGATGATCCAGATCTTCGCGATGGAGCTGAGATGGCTGCCCGTGCAGGGCTTCAAGTCGATCTTCGACGGGTTCGGCCCGTTCGCCGAGCGCATCGCCCTGCCCACCTTCACGCTGACGCTGCTCTATATCGCGCTGATCGCGCGCATCACCCGCACCTCGATGCTCGAAGTGATGGGCGAGGACTACGTGCGCACCGCGCGGGCCAAGGGCCTGCGCGAGGGCCGGGTCCTGATGCGCCACGCGCTGCGCAACTGCGCGGTGCCCATCGTCACCGTGATCGGCATCGGCTTCGCCCTGATCATCTCCGGCGTGGTGGTGACCGAGAGCGTGTTCAACCTGCCCGGCATCGGCCGGCTGACCGTCGATGCGGTGCTCGCGCGCGACTATCCGGTGATCCAGGCGGTCATTCTGCTCGCCTCGCTGGTCTATGTGCTGATCAACCTGATCATCGACATCGCCTATGTTCTGCTTGACCCGAGGATCCGCTACGCATGACCGGCATTGCGCAAGCCCCCGCCACGCCGTCGGACGGCCCTTCGGGGTTCTCGAAGCTGCGGGCCATCTTCTTCTCCGGCCCGGTCACGTCCATCGCCTCGGTGATGCTGACGCTGATCGTCCTGATGGCGATCTTCGCCCCCCTGATCGCGCCGCATGACCCGATCCGCCTGTCGCCCGCCACCCGCCTGAAGCCGCCGAGCGCGGATTTCCTGCTCGGCACCGACGCCTATGGGCGCGACCTGCTCAGCCGGGTGATCTACGGGGCGCGGATCTCGCTCATCGTCGGCGTCGGCTCGGCGATCTTCGCCACCGCGGTCGGGCTGCTGATCGGCCTCGCCGCCGGCTTCTTCCGGCGCTTCGACGCGGTGCTGATGCGCATCGTCGACGGGCTGATGGCGATCCCCTCGATCCTGCTCGCCATCGCCATCGTGGCGCTGTCGGGCGCGAGCCTGTGGACGGTGATGGTCGCGATCACCATCCCCGAAGTGCCGCGCGTGGTGCGCCTCGTGCGCTCCGTAGTGCTGTCGGCCAAGGAGGAGCCTTATGTGGAGGCCGCGATCTCGCTCGGCACGCCGACCTGGCGGATCCTCAAGCGCCATCTGCTGCCCAACACGGTGCCGCCGCTGATCGTGCAGGGCACCTATATCTGCGCCTCGGCGATCCTGGTGGAGGCGATCCTGTCGTTCCTCGGCGCCGGCATCAATCCGCAGACCCCGACCTGGGGCAACATCATGGCCGAGGGCCGGGTCTATTTCCCGATCAACCCCGGCATCATCCTCTGGCCCGGCCTGGTGCTGTCCGTGGCCATCCTGTCCATCAACCTGCTGGGCGACGCCGTGCGCGACGCGCTCGATCCCCGCATGGCCAAGCGGGGGATCGACCGATGAGCTCGACCGTCCTCGACGTCAAGGACTTGCGCATCGCGCTGAACGGCGATCCGGAGGCCCAGGTGGTCAAGGGGATCGACCTGAAGATCCGCGCCGGCGAGACCATGTGCCTGGTGGGCGAGAGCGGGTCGGGCAAGTCCCTGACCTCGCTCGCCACCATGGGGCTGCTGCCCTCGGTGCTGAAGGCGATCTCGGGCACGATCGAGCTGGGGGGGGAGGACCTGCTCTCCGCCTCTCCGCGCCGCCTGCGCCAGCTGCGCGCCACCGACATGGCGATGATCTTCCAGGAGCCGATGACGGCGCTGAACCCCGTCATGCGGGTCGGCGCGCAGATCATGGAGGTGCTGGACGCGCATTCGTCCTCGGGCTCGGGCGACCGCCGCAAGCGGGTGCTGGAGATGATGGAGATGGTGCACCTGCCCGACGTGACGCGCATCTACAACTCCTTCCCCCACCAGCTGTCGGGCGGCCAGCGCCAGCGCATCATGATCGCGATGGCGCTGATCCTGAAGCCGCGGCTGCTGATCGCGGACGAGCCGACGACGGCGCTCGACGTGACCACCCAGGCCCAGATCCTCAAGCTGATCCGCGAGCTGCGCGAGCAGCAGGGCACGGCGGTCCTGTTCATCACCCATGACATGGGCGTGGTGTCCGAGATCGCCGACGACGTGACGGTCCTGAAGCTCGGCGAAGTGATGGAGGTGCAGCCGGTCGACGACCTGCTGCGCCGGCCGAAGACGCAATACAGCCGCGACCTGCTGATGGCGGTGCCGAGCCTGATCCCGCGCGAACCCCGCCCGATCCCGGCCGACGCCGAGCATCCCGCGCTCGAGACCAAGGCGCTGCGCAAGGTCTATTCGACCGCCAAGCTTTTCGGCGGCAAGAAGGAGACGGTGGCCGCCAACGACGTGACGCTGAACCTGCAGCCGGGCCGGACGCTGGGCATCGTGGGCGAGAGCGGATCGGGCAAGTCGACCGTGGCGCGTTGCATCGTGCGGCTGATCGATCCGACCTCGGGCACGGTCACGGTCTCGGGGACCGAGATCGCGACCATCCCGCAATCGGCGCTGAAGCCGCACAGGAAGCGGGTCCAGATCGTGTTCCAGGACCCGTTCCGCTCGCTCAACCCCCGGATCGAGGTCGGCGAGTCGATCACCGAAGGCCCGACCAATTTCGGGGTGCCGAAGGCCCAGGCCATGGCGCGGGCGAAGGAGCTGCTGGAGCTGGTCGGCCTGCCGGCGTCCGCCGTCGACCGCTTCCCGCACCAGTTCTCGGGCGGGCAGCGCCAGCGCATCGCCATCGCCCGCGCGCTCGCCATGGACCCCGATCTGCTGGTGGCGGACGAGGCGGTGTCGGCGCTCGACGTCTCGGTGCAGGACCAGGTGCTGAAGCTGCTGGACGAGATCCAGCAGCGGATGGGCATCGCGATCCTGTTCATCACCCATGACCTGCGCGTCGCCGCCCAGATCTGCGACGACGTGATGGTGATGCAGCGCGGCGTGGTGGTCGAATACGGGCCGGCGGGCGAGGTGCTGGCCAATCCGCGCACCGAATACACCCGCACCCTGATCGAGGCCGCGCCCGGCCGTCACTGGGACTTCGGCAAGTTCCGCCCCGTCGCCGGCGTCGAGCCCGCGCTGGGCTGATCCCCGCCCCCGACATCGAACGGATGGGGCCGCCCTGCGCGCGGGGCGGCCCCCAAACGCGGGCGGCCGCCCGCCAAACGAACCCGTATGAGGAAAACCACATGGATATCTCGGCTCTGCCCTTCGACGCGGACCACATGCTGGCCGGCCTGCGCAAATGGGTGGAATGCGAAAGCCCGACCTTCGACCCCGTCGCGGTCAACCGGATGATGGACATCCTGTGCCGGGACTTCGCCATCATGGGCGCGACGGTGGAGCGGATCCCCGGCCGCATGGGCCTCGGCGACAGCGTGCGGGCGCGGTTTCCGCACCCCACCCCGAATGTGCCCGGCATCCTGATCCTCGGCCATTTCGATACCGTGCACCCGGTCGGCACGCTGGAAAAACTCCCGTTCCGGCGCGAGGGCGACAAGGCCTACGGGCCGGGCATCTGCGACATGAAGGGCGGGTCGTACCTGTCGCTGGAGGCGATCCGCCAGCTGATGGCCGCGGGCATCCCGACCCATCTGCCGATAACCTTCCTCGCCACGCCTGACGAAGAGATCGGGACGCCGTCGGTCCGCGACCTGATCGAGGCCGAGGCCGCGCGCGCCAAGGTGGTGCTGGTGCCCGAACCGGGCCGCAAGGACGGGGGCGTCACCTCGGGCCGCTACGCCATCGCGCGCTTCAAGATCGCCACCACCGGCACGCCGTCCCATGCCGGCGCGCGTCTGTCCGAGGGCAAGTCCGCGATCCGGGAGATGTGCAAGCGCATCGTCCAGATCGAGGAGATGACCACGCCCGACTGCACCTTCTCGGTCAGCGTGCTGCGCGCCGGCCAGTGGGTGAACTGCGTGTCCTCGGAGGCGCAGGCCGAAGTGCTGTCGATGGCCAAGAAGCAGGAGGACCTCGACAAGGGGGTCGAGGCGATGCTGGCGCTCAACACCAACGACTTCATGGTGGAGCGGTCGGTGACCCGGCCGGTCTGGGAGCCTGACGCCGGCACCTTCAAGCTGATCGAGATGGCGGAGGCCTTCCACAAGGCGGTGGGCATGCCGTTCCGGCACGAGAGCTCGGGCGGCGGTTCGGACGGCAATTTCACCGGCGCGATGGGGATCCCGACGCTGGACGGGCTGGGGGTCGAGGGCGACCTGATGCACACCCTGTCGGAGCATATCCACGTCCCTTCGCTGGCGCTGCGCGGCAAGGTGATGGCCGGGATGCTGGCCACCATCGCGTAATTGTCCGCGATGCGGACGCTTGTCGTCCGCGTCAGGCGTCGCTAGCCTTGCACCGCCCGCCCCGTTCCGGAGGCGGGCGGTTCGCATTTGCGCAGGAGGCGCAGGCGTTTGGCTGACGACGAGGCGCCGCGGCGCGACCCGGACCATGTGGAGGCGCTGGCCCGCGGGCTGGAGGTGCTGGCCGCGTTGTCGGGCGCGCCGGCCGAGAGCCGGGGTCGCCTGACGCTCAGCGAAGTCGCCGCCGCCACCGGGCTCAGCCGAGGCACCGCGCGCCGCCTGCTGCTGACGCTGAAGGGGCGCCGCTTCGTCGATTCGGACGGCAAGCGATTCTGGCTGACGCCCAAGGTGCTGGGCTTTTCCAACGGATATCTGGACCGGCTGGGGCTGGGCGACGCCTCCGCCGCCCTGCTGCAGGGCTTGAGCGAGACGCTGGACGAAAGCGTGTCGGTCGGCGTGCTCGACGGGGCCGACGTGGTCTATGTGGCGCGGGTGGAGGTCCGGCGGATCTACGCGACGCGGCTAGAGGTGGGGGCGCGGCTGCCGGCGTCCTGCTCGGCGCTGGGGCGCGTGCTGTTGGCGGGGCTGGACGCGACGGCGCTGGACCGCTGGCTCGCCTGCCATCCCCTGCCCGCGATGACGCCGCGCACCGTCACCGACCCCGATGCGCTGCGCAGGGAACTCGACCGGGTGCGGGAAGAGGGCTGCGCAGTGGTCGACGAGGAGGTCCAGCTCGGCATCCGGTCCTGCGGCATCCCGATTCTGGGCCGGGGCGGGCGGGTTCTGGCCGGGCTCGCGGTGTCGGTGTCGTCAGGGCGCGAGGGGCCGGAGCGGCTGCGCGCCCACCATATCCCCATCATGCGCGGCGCGGCGCCGGCGCTGGCGGCGGGCATGGACTGGTAGCGCGACGCATTCAATCTCCTGTTGACACCGACCGCAGGCTTGCGTCCTTTTATACGGACAAATGTCCGACATACGGACACAAGCAGGGTCGCCAAGATGACCCGCCAGGGAGGAACATCATGAAGAGACGCGCAGCCATGTCCTGGCTCGCCGCGGGCGCTCTGGCGCTCGGCGGCCTCGCCGCCCCCCACGCCGCCAGCGCCGCCGACGCGCCCAAGGACCCCGATGCCTTCCGCTTCGGCGCGATCCTCGCCATGTCCGGCAAGGCCGACTGGTATGGCAAGGTGATGAGCCAGGCGGTGCTGCAGGCGGTCGAGGAGATCAACGCCGCCGGCGGGATCGACGGCATCCCCATGGAAGCGATCATCGAGGATCACAAGTCCGGCGTCGCCAAGGAAGGCGTGTCGGCGATGACCCGCCTGATCAACATCCATGGCGTGCAGGCGGTGCTGACCTCGTTCTCGCCCCCCACGCTCGCCATCGCGCCGATCGCGGACGAAAAGGGCATCCTGCTGCTCAACGGCGGCGGCGTGTCGGCGGCGCTGATCGGGGCGTCGAAGTATCTCTACCACAACCGCTCGCTGGCCGCGGACCTCGGCCAGGCGGCGGCGTCGCGGGCGAAGGAGCTGGGGCTCGAGAAGATGGCCCAGCTGGCGTGGAAGTCGGACGCGGGCGAGAGCGTGATCGCCCAGGTCGACCCGATGTGGAAAGAAGGCGGCGGCACCATCGCGGCCACCGAGTTCATGGATGTGGGCGCGGCCAACATCGACACCCAGGCCGCGAAGATCCGTGCGTCGAAGCCCGATTGGGTGGCGCTGTGGCTGTTCTCCCCCGATCCGGGTCTGGCGCTGAAGCGTCTGCGGGAATTCGGGGTGACGGCGCCGATCATCGGCATCGAGTTCAACCAGGACATCCAGTCGGTGGCCGGCAAGTATTCGGACGGCTACGAGTACACCACCGATTATTTCGCCCCGACCGAGGGCTGGTCCAAGGACTTCGCCGACGGCTACGAAAAGCGCTACGGCGAAGCCCCCGAATTCTACGCGGCCAACTACTACGAGGACGTCTACGTTCTGGCGGAGGCCATCAGGCGCGCCCGCGCCAAGGGCGGCGACTACTGGAAGGGCGACAAGCTGGCCGCCGAGATCGAAGCCAACCCGACCTTCGACTCGGTCTATGGCGGGACCATGACCTACCAGGACAACGGCGTGGCGAAGAAGCGCGTCGCCCTGTTCTCGGTCAAGGACGGCAAGAGCCATTTCGAGAAGTACATCGACCGCGAGTGACGCGACCGGCGGCCCGCGCCCGGCGGCCTTCGGGCGACCGGGCCGGCGCCGCGGCGGATCCCGCGACACCCCAGGGGGTCCCGCCCCGAGGCGTTGCGGTAGGAAGGGGCGTCGACGCGCCCCTTCCGCTTGACCCCCGGCCCCGGTTTCCAACGGTCCCCCGCCTGCGCCGCGACGCCCGCCCCCGGCGCCCGCCAAAACGACGCCTGATCCGGGCGGGCGGCGCGCTTCGCCCCCCCCTTCCCTGACCGGCCCCGTTCCCCGGCCCCTCCTCCGGAAAGCCTCCCCCGCATGGACCTGCTGCTGCAACTGTTCGTCAACGGCGTGATCAACGGCGCGCATTACGCGCTGCTGGGCGTCGGTTTCGGACTGATCTTCGCCACCACCCGCATCGTGCATTTCGCCTTCGGGCCGATCTTCACCTTCGCCGCCTATGTGGCCTGGGGGGTGTCGGGCGGGCTCGGCCTGCCGATCTGGCTGGGGCTGATCGCGGCCATCGCCACCGCGGTGGCGCTGGGGGTGGTGACCTATCTGCTGCTCTACCGGCCGCTCGAGATCAACCGCGCGCCGCCGCTGGCCCCGCTGATCGCGTCGCTGGGCCTCTACATCGTGCTCGAGAACACGGTGGGCATCCTCTTCGGGACCGGGGTGCGGGTGGTGGACCTGGATTACGACATCTATTTCCTCGGGCCGGTGTTCTTCACCTCGATCCACCTCTGGCAGGTGGGATCCTTCGTGGCGCTGGCGGGGGGGCTGAGCCTGTTCCTCAAGCGCACCCGCTACGGCAAGGCGATCCTCGCGATGACCGACGATCCGGACATGGCGCGGATCATCGGCATCGACACGTTCAAGGTGACGCTGCTGGTCTTCGCCATCGGCTCGATGCTCTCGGCCGTGCCCGCCACGCTGATCCTGCTGAAGGACGGCGCCTCGACCCATATGGGCTTCGCCGCGGTCTTCATGGGCTTCGTCGCGGTGATCGTGGGCGGCGTCGGCTCGCTGCGCGGCGCCGCCGCGGGAGGGATGCTGCTCGGCCTCGTCGAGAGCCTCGGCCTCTGGCAGATCCCGACCGAGTGGCAGCAGTCCATCGCCTTCGTCGTCCTCTACATCATGATCCTGGTCAGGCCCGAGGGCCTGTTCTCCATGGCTCGGCGCTGAGGAGAAACCCAGCATGGAATACGTCCTCCACGTCCTCGCGATGTTCTGCCTCTATTCGATCCTGGCGACGTCGTTCAACCTGCTGGTCGGCTTCGGCGGGCTCTTCGCCCTGTCCCAGGCGGCGCTTTACGCGCTCGGCGCCTACGGCACGGCCATCGGGGCGGGCACGCTGGGTCTGCCCTTCCCCATCCCGCTGATCATTTCGGTGGTGGTCGCGTCCTCGATGTCGGTGCTGATCGCCATTCCGGCGCTCAGGGTCTCGGGCCACTACCTGGTGGTGATCTCGGTGGCCTTGCAGATCATCGTCCTGCAGGTGGCGATGAACTGGAAGGAGCTGACCGGCGGCACCGACGGCATCTCCGGCATTCCGCAATACGAGTTCTTCGGAGTTCGCATCGACACGCCCGGAGCGTTCCTCGTGGTGGCCGCCATTGCGGCGGTGGGCTGCTTCTGGGTGTGCCGGCGGCTGACGCGCTCCCCCTTCGGGCGGGCGCTGCGCGCGATGCGCGAAAACGAGGCGGCGGCGCAGGCGGTCGGCAAGAACATCCTCTACATGAAGGTCACCGTCTTCGCGGTTTCGGCGGCGCTGGCGGCGGTCGCAGGCTCGCTCTTCGCGCGGTATTTCACCTATGTCGGGGCCGACAGCTTCACCATCGACGAGACCATCTACATCCTCGCCATGGTCATCCTCGGCGGGGCCGGGAACCTCTGGGGCTCGATCCTCGGCGCGGCGATCCTGGTGATCCTGCCCGAGGCGCTGAAATTCGCGCCGCTGCCCGTCGATATCGCCGACAAGATGCGCCTGATCGCCTACGGCCTGGTGCTGATGCTGGTGCTGCGCTTCCGCCCCGACGGCCTCTTGCCCGAGCCGCGGGGGAAGAAGGCGATGTTCGTGCCGGTGGATGCGGCGGCGGGCGGCGACGCCTCCTCCCTGTTCGAGGGCGGCGCCGGGGCGCCCGGTTCGGTGACGCTGGAAGGCCGCGCGCTGAAGAAGACCTTCGGCGGCATCACGGCGATCTCGGACTTTTCGATTGAACTCAGGAAGGGCCAGATCACCGGGCTCCTCGGTCCCAACGGCGCCGGCAAGACCACGGCGTTCAACCTGCTGACCGGGTTCCTGCGCCCGACGTCGGGCGAGATCCTGCTGCACGGCAAGCCCGTCGGCGCGAAGAAGCCGCATGAGCTGGTCGGCGCCGGCGTCGCCCGGTCGTTCCAGGACCTGCGGCTTTTCACCAAGATGACGGTGCTGGAAAACGTGGTGGTCGCCCTGCCCCGCCAGTCCGGCGACAGCCTCGCCTCGGTCTTCCTGCGTCCCGTGAAGGTCCGGGCGGAGGAGCGCGCCAACGCCGCCCGCGCCATGGAGATCCTGCGCTTCGTGGAGCTGGACAAGAAGGCCCACGAGACCGCCGAGGACCTGTCCTACGCCGAAGAGAAACTCCTCGTCGTCGCCCGTCTGCTCGCCACCGGGGCCGAGGTGCTGCTCTTCGACGAGCCGATGTCGGGCCTCGACCAGACCACCTTGCAGGAGATCTTCCCGGTGATCCGCCGCCTCGCCCAGAACGGCAAGACGGTGTGCATCATCGAGCACAATCTCGACGTGATCAAAGAGCTCTGCGACACGGTCTATTTCCTCGACGAGGGGCGCGCGATGGCGACGGGCACGCCGGAGGCGCTGATGAACGACCCCGAGCTCGCCGCGAGGTATTTCAAATGACCGCGATCCTGGAGACCAAGGCGCTGGTGTCGGGCTACGGCAAGAAGCGCGCGGTGCACGGCGTGGATCTGGCGCTCAACACCGGCGAGATCCTGCTGGTGCTGGGCCATAACGGCGCCGGCAAGACCACGCTGATGTCGACCATCTTCGGGCTGATCAAGCCGATGGAGGGTCAGGTCCTGCTCGACGGCCGCGACATCGCCGGGCGCACGCCTGCCGCGAACGTGGCGGACGGCATCGCCTATGTCCCGCAGGGCCACGGCATCTTCAAGACGCTGACGGTGCGCGACAATCTGGAGCTTGGGGCGTTTTCGGAGACGGACGGCTCGAAGATGGCCGGGCGGCTGGAGCAGGTCTATTCGCTGTTCCCGATTCTCAAGGAGCGCGCCGGCCAGGTGGCGGGCACCTTCTCGGGCGGGCAGCAGCAGATGCTGGCGATCGGCATGGCGCTGATGCACGGGCCGCGGGTGCTGATCCTCGACGAACCCTCCATCGGGCTCGCCCCCAATCTGGTGGAGCGGGTGATGGAGGCGATCAAGACCATCAACAGGGATCTCGGCGCCTCGATCCTGATGGTCGAGCAGAACGTCAAGCTGAGCCTGCCGGTCGCCGACCGGGCGATGGTGATCAAGACCGGGGCGGTGGTCTACGAAGGGGCGCCGGAGCCGCTCAACGACCATGTCCGCCTGATGACCCTGTTCTGAGGACCGATGATGACCAAGCGTTGGACCAACCGGCCCGAGGGCTCGACCTGGGGCGATTTCGGCGAGGATGACCAGACCGGGCGGCTCGCCCTGCTGACGCCAGAGCGGACGAGGCGCGCGGTGACCGAAGTGCGGGACGGAAGGTCCTGGTGCCTGTCGCTGCCCCTCGATTTCCCGGGCGGGAACCAGCTGAACGAACGCCGGCATCCGCCCCGGCTCTTCGCCACCGCCACGACGGCGGGTCAGGCCTGGTACAACCAGCCGCTCGCGGTGAACGGGCCGGATTTCACCGATGTGGTCTCGGACGATGCCGTCCTGCTGCACACTCAGTATTCGACCCAATGGGACGCGCTGGCCCATGTCGGCGCCCTCTTCGACGCCGACGGCGACGGCGAGGCGGAGGTGGTCTACTACAACGGCTGGAAGGCCGGCGAGCATGTGGTGGGCCCCGCGGTGACCCATGGGCATGACTGCTCCGACTTCGAGGGGTCTCACGCCGACCGCCTCGGCATCGAGAACATGGCGGCGACCTGCGTGCAGGGCCGCGGCGTGATGGTCGACCTGCGCCACCATCTCGGCGACGCCCGCGCCTATGTCGGCTACGACGCCCTGATGCGGGTGATGGAGGCCGACGGCGTGGAGGTGGAGGAAGGCGACATGGTCTGCTTCCACACCGGCTGGGCGCAGCGGGTCCTGGAAATGGACCGCAAGCCGTCCATCGACATCCTGCACGACGCCTGCGCCGTGTTGGACGGGCGCGACTCGAAACTGCTGAACTGGGTGACGGACTCGGGCGCTGCGGTGCTGATCGCCGACAATTACGCGGTGGAGGGGCATCCCTCGCGCCCCGGCGAGGGCAAGCACGCGGTCCTGCCGCTGCATGAGCACTGCCTGTTCAAGCTGGGCGTGCATCTCGGCGAGCTCTGGCATCTGACGCCGCTCGCCGCCCATCTGCGCGCTTCTGGCCGGTCGCGGTTCTTCCTGACCGCCCCGCCGCTGCGGCTGCCGGGGGCGGTCGGCTCGCCGCTGACCCCGGTTGGCACAACCTGAGACGCGCCGCCGGGGCCGGGCGGATGAACGCCGCCTGACCCCGGCCGCGCCCTTTTGCTGCGGCGCCAAAAGCCCATCTGGACAGGTCCCGGCCCGGCGGCTAGGCCGGCGAGACACCGCGCAGCGCCGAGGTTCTGAGCCCTTGTCCATCACCGCCCCGTCCCTCCGCCCGCATCCCGCGCGCAACAGCCACGTCCGCCCTTCGGCGCGGCGGGAGACCCGCCGATGAGCGACCGCGGATCCGGCCCCAAATCAGGCCCCAAATCAGACGGCGCGGCCGCGCGGCGCGACGTGCTCGCCTTCGGGATCATCCGGGGCGCCAGCTCGGTCGTCTCCTTCTTCGGCGCCTTCTATCTGGTGGGCATCGGCGAGGCGGCGACCTACGGCACCTATCTCGCGGGCTTCAGCCTCGCGGTGATCATCTCGGTGCTGACCCGCTTCGGGTCCGACCACACGCTGCTGAGGCTGTCGCGCAGCGGCCGCAGGGGCGCGTCGCCCGAAGGCGCGACGCTGCGCGCGCGGGTCTTCAAGACCTGGCTGACGTTCTGGTTTCCCAGCCTGTGCCTGGCGGGCGTCGCCTGGGGGGCGGGCATTCCCTACGGACTGGAGCTGTTCAACGGCGTGATGTTCTCGGCGGCGGTGGTCGCGGGGCGCTACCTGCGCTCCGCCGGCCGGCCGCGGCCTGCTCCGCTGATGATGCCGCC
This sequence comes from Albimonas sp., assembly GCF_055129145.1. NCBI lineage: Bacteria > Pseudomonadati > Pseudomonadota > Alphaproteobacteria > Rhodobacterales > Paracoccaceae > Albimonas > Albimonas sp. Next base: position 20,341 of record NZ_JBSRTQ010000064.1, read on the forward strand.
GTTCATGCATTTCTTCGGGGTCGGGCTGCTGTGCCTGGGGGCCACGCCGGACATGGCGCTGTGGCTCGGCGGCGTGCTGTGGGTCGCGACCTGCGCCGCGATCTTCCTGCGCACCATGGGCGCGCGCGCGCCCGGACGCATCCTGCGCGCGCCGATGTTCCTGCGGATCCGGCCGCGCCGGCTCGGCCTGATCTTCTTCAGCTACACGATCGAGGCGTCGTTCTACAACGGCGTCAACCTGCTGATCCAACACCTCTACGGCCCGGCGGCGCTGGCGATCTTCAATACCATCATGAAGCTCAACTTCATCTCCGAGCAGAGCCAGGAGTTCCAGCGCATCTTCCGCCTCGGCACCGGGCGGGCGCAGGTCACGACATCGGGGCCGAACCCGGCCGCGAAGGCCGCGGGGCCCGCCGACGGCGGCATGGGCGGCGATGCCGGCGGGCGCGGCGGGCTCAAGGGCCGGCTCAGGGACTTCCTGCAGCGGCTCGACGGCGGCCGTCGCTCCATGGGCTCCGGACCGCTGGAGCTGATCTTCTTCTCCGCCGCCGCCGCGACGGGCAACGCGATCATCATGCTGCTGCTGCTGCGGCATGATTTCGAGATGATGCCGGCCTGGGCGTTCTACATCCTGCTGACCATCGGCCAGACGCTCAGCATCGCGGCGGGTCCGGCGATGTACGCGATCCTGACCTTCCGCTCGCTGGCGATGTCGAACGTGCTGCGGATCGGCTATATCCTGGCCTTCGTCGGCTTCCTCTACATCTCCCCCGAGGCGCCCGAGCTGTGGGTGCTGGCCAACGTCTTCCTGCTGGCTGCGGTGCGCTACGTGGCGCTGTGGTACTGGCGGCGCGGGGACCGGCTGCTGGCGAAGGGGCCGGGCGACTGAGCGGCGGCGGCCCGCCTCAGTCGCCGGGCTTGAGGTAGTTCGCAACGCCCTCGCGCATCGCGGCGACCAGCGCCGTCTCCTCCTGCTCCAGATGGTCCTGAAGACCGCCGAAGGCCAGCGCCAGCGGCCGCCCGGCGGCGTCGACCCCGTCGGGCAGGCGCAGCGCGATGGCCCCCGCCCCCGGCGTGACCAGCCCGCGCGACAGGAAATGTCCGTCGCGCCGGGCCTGCTCCACATTCGCCAGCACCTCGTCGGCGCGGATCCGGAAATCGGGGACCTCGGCCGCGGTGCGCCTTGTGAGGGCGCGGATCTCGGCGTCCTCCAGCCCGGTCATCAGCATGAAGCCCGCCGCCGACCAGACCAGCAGCCGCCGCGCGCCGATGGTCACGTGGAACCGCATCGTGGAGCGCGAGGGCACGGCGTAGATGTATTGCGCGAAGATGCCGTTGCGTGCGGACAGCAGGCTGGTCTTGCCGGTCTGCTCGGTCAGCCGCTCCATCATCCTTGTCAGGCGCCCGTCGCGGATCGGACCGCCGTCGAGCCATGCGCCGAGCAGCGACACCCGCGGCGAGGGCAGGAAGGTCCGCGTGGCGTGATCGTAGTCGAGATAGCCCAGATCGCGGAGCGAGCGCATCAGGATCGAGGTCGAGGACTGGGGCATCTCCAGCGCCTCGGAGATCTCGGTGGCGCGCGCCGGGCGGCGGACATTCTCGAAGAACTCCAGCACCTGAAGCACCCTGCCGGCCGACTTCACCGCGCCCGCGCCGCGCGGCACGGGATCGGGGGCGGCGAGCATCTGCGCGTCATGGGGACTGGGCCGGGTCATCGCAGGGTTCCGTTTTTCACATCCATGATATTGTTAATCACGCATGTGCACGCGCATTGCAAGCCGGCCCGATGCGCGGTCTGGTCCCGACAGGGGGACGCAGCCCGGAGAGCGGACGATCACAGTCCGCCACGGCGCGTCCGGGAGGAGACGACATGCAAGCTTTCCGGTTCGCGGGCGCACGCCTGCCGGCCGAGGCGGAAGCGGCGCGCGCCGGCGTCCGCGCGTTCCTGGCGCAGGAACGCGCGGCCGGCCGCTTCGAGCCCCATCGGACCACCTGGACCAGTTTCGACGCCGGGTTCTCGGCGCGCGCCGGGGCGGCGGGGTTCGTCGCCACCGGGTTTCCGACGGAATTCGGCGGCAAGGGCTGGCCGGCGCTGGTCCGCTTCGCCATCGCCGAGGAGATGCTGGCCGCCGGCGCCCCGTGCGGCGCGCATTGGGTGGCGGAACGTCAGTCGGGCCCGCAGATCCTGCGCCACGGCTCGGCCCGCGCGAAGGCGGAGATCCTGCCCAGGATCGCCGCCGGAACCTGCTTTTTCGGGATCGGGATGTCGGAGCCGGGCTCGGGATCCGACCTCGCCGCGGTGCGCACGCGGGCGACGCGGGACGGGGACGGCTGGCGGATCAACGGGTCGAAGATCTGGACCTCGAACGCGCATCGCGCCCATTACCTGATCGCGCTGGTGCGGACCGGGGACGCAGGCGAAAGCCGCCATGCGGGGCTGACCCAGTTCGTCATCGACATGGCCTCGCCGGGGCTGACCACGCGCCCGATCCATGACCTCGCCGGGAACCACGAGTTCAACGAGGTGTTTTTCGACGACTGTTTCGTGCCCGACGACATGCGGGTGGGCGGAGAGGGCGACGGCTGGTCGATGGTCACCGCCGAGCTCGCCTTCGAGCGCGCGGGGCCCGACCGCTACCTGTCGGACATCCGCCTGCTGGTCGCCCTGATCGACGAGGTCGGCGAGGCCCCCGACCGGATGGAGGCGGCCGAGATCGGGCGCATGGTCGCCCATCTGGCGGCGTTGCGGCGGATGTCTGCCTCGGTGTCTTCCATGCTCGACGGCGGCGCCTCGCCGGTGACGCAGGCCGCGCTGGTCAAGGACGTGGGCACGGGGTTCGAGCGGATGGTCCCCGAGGTCGCGCGCCGGATCCGGCGGGTCGAGCCCGGCGTGGACGCGCCCGGCGACTACGCCCAGAGCCTCGCGGAGACCGTGCTCCGCGCCCCTTCCTTCACGCTGCGCGGCGGCACGCAGGAGATCCTGCGCGGCATGATCGCCCGCGGCCTCGGCCTGAGATGACCCCGATGACGGACGCCCCCCTTTCCGATCCCGAAGACCTCGGCGCCATCGTCGCCGAACAGGCCGCGCGTCTCTTCGACCGGCTGGCGACCCGCGAGGCGCTGGCCGCCGCCGACCGCGGCGAATGGCGGGCCGGAATCTGGACGGCGGTCGAGGCGGCGGGATTGCCGCTGGCCTTGCTTTCGGAGGACGCGGGCGGGGTCGGGCTGGACCCGGCGGCGGCGTTCGGGCTGGTGCGGCTCGCCGCCCGGCACGCGGCCCCGATCCCGTTGGGCGAAACGATGGTGGCCGCGGCGCTGTGGGGCGCGGCGCTGGAGGGACCGGCGACGTTGGCCGTGCAGACGGCGCCCGACGGGCGCGGGCCGCTGACCCGGCTCA
>NZ_JBSRTQ010000065.1:0-23102 GCF_055129145.1 Albimonas sp.
TACTGCCGCGACCTCAGCTTCGCGCTCGACATCAGGATCATCATGCGCACCGTCCGCGTCGTGCTGGGCCGCACCGGGCACTGATCCGCGCGCCGATCGGGCCCCTCGACCTTCGGACCAACCAGACGCCGTCTCGCCCCCGCGAGGCGGCGTTTTCCGTTTCATGCCCCCCGTCCAGGGCCGACCCACGCCGCGGATCGCACGGAAATCCGGCCGGTCGCGATGACTTTGCGAAACCCTGCGAATTTGGCGTTGCGGACCTCTTGCACCGCCTCGCGAATCTCTGTAATTCACCGCTCACCGAAGGATGCGGGCGTAGCTCAGGGGTAGAGCATAACCTTGCCAAGGTTAGGGTCGGGCGTTCGAATCGCCTCGCCCGCTCCAACGGTTACCCGGTTTCGACCATACCGGGCGCACAGTTTCCCGCACAGTTTCATCGTCTGCGCTCCATTGCTGCGACGCCGCGCGCCTGATGATTTGGGCTGTGGTGCCAGTAGTGGTTTCGGATCGTGGCGGGGCTGGTGTCGAAGTATTCCGCCGCGTCCTCCACATCGAGACCCGCCATCATCGCCCAGGTGATCGCGGTATGCTTGAGCGCGTGCTGCGTCACGTCCTCGGTGATCTCCGCCCGTTCACAGGCGCGCCGTACGGCCGTCTTGATCGAAGCGACAGGCCGACCCCGGAACGCCACCACATGCGTCTCACCGGGCCTCGCAAGGGCCTTCCAGCGCCGAAGGTGGTTCGCCAGTTGCCTCGGGAGCCTGCATTCGCCCCTCCGCTTCTTCGTCTCCCGCTGACCGTCCTCACGAAAGCGGACCACGCCCCGCTCAAGGTCGACCCGCGCCCACGTCAGTTGCAGAACGGCGCTCATGCGACGCCCGGTGTAGAGCGACAGCAGGATGAACCGACGGGCGTGCGGGGCGGCGGCGCGAAGGATCTTCGCCGCCTCCGCCCGCGTGAGCCAGCGGTCGCGGGGAAGCCCCGACTCGGTCAGCGTCACCTGAATGGGATGCACAAGCATTCCCTCGGCGTGGGCATATCTCAGCGCAGCTTGCAGCACGCCCAGTTCACGCCGCACGGTGGCCGTGCCGGCCGTGAAGGTCTGGCCGGCCTCGTTCGTGCGCGGCTTCGCCCTGTGGCGCTCATAGGCGGCGCAGGTGGAGCCCTTCACCAGGTCGCAAGTCAGGTCGCCCCAGAAACCCGCCAGCCGAGTGATGTTGTTCGCCATCGTCACCTTGCCGACAGCCTTGGGGCCGCGGTCGGCGCCGTAGCGCGCCAGCACTTCGCCGACGGTTAGCTCGTGCGGGGCAGCGGGACCACGGCGGCGCTCGGGCGCGCGGGTCGCGATGTAGGCTTGGAGAGCTGCCTCAGCGCCTCCGCGGTCGCCATCGCCGCATCCCGTCCGCCGGGTGACATGGCCGTCGCGGATGATCCATTCGCCCGTGTCGGGGCGCTGGTAGAGGCGGGCAGGGAGGCGTTTTCGGGGCATTGCGTGAGGCTCCAAAGATCTCCGGGCGTGAGGTAGAGGCGCCGTCCGATCTTCCGATATGGAAGCCTGCTTTCTCGGATCAGGCCGCGGAGCGTGTTGACGGTGATCGAGGCAGGAAGCCGCGCCGCAGCGTCCTGAAGGGTCATAAGCTCATGATCCAGCATCGCGCGGTCGCCTTCCCTCAAAGTCCCTTGGAAGTCGAGACGCGCACCTGGCGCGTCGGACCTGTCGCTTGAGCGGCGGCGATGCGCCGCTCAAGGTCATTGATCGCGCGGCCCATGTCGGCCTCCGACTGGTAGGTTATCGACTTGCCGCTGGTCGAGACGGTCATGACGCCCGCGTAGCGCGCCCGCAGAAGGGTGTCGCGCAGGGTTTCCAGCTCGGATACCGAAAGGGCCATGGGTCACGCCCCCGGATTGCGATACCAGCCGCGCCAGTCGACGAAGCCGGCGCCGAAATCCAGCCGGACCTTGATCTGCACGCCGTCCACTTCGAAACCGTTGCGGCTTTCGATCTGCGGGCCGGGGGCGCCTTCCAGATAGGCGTATTCGAGCCCGTCGATCTCGGAGGGCGAGGCGGCCAGATACCAGGCCGCGGTGTTCGCGAAGCGGGGCTCCACGATCACGGAAAGTCCGGTGTGGGGGTTCACGTCGCTGGTGCTGGCGGGGGTGGTCTGCGTCACCAGCGACAGGGCGAGGTCTTCCAGCTCGGGCGCCACCACGAAGGATTTCGGCGTGACCGAAATCGGCTCGCCCGAAATGCCCTTCTGGCGGCGCATGGCGACCTTGGCGGCGGTCAGGGTGGCGAGGGACGGCGGCGCTCCCGATCCGGCGAGGTTCCCATGATCCGCGTGGAACAAGGCGAGGGCGTCCGCCATCGCCGGATTGCTCACCAGGAGGTCGGCGAGGGTCTTCGCCTCGAACTGCGCCGCGGCCTGGCCGAAGCGCGTGGAAAGACTGGCGAAGGCGCCGAGGTCATCGTTGATGATCGCTTGGCGCGAAATCGCGATGATCCGGCCGAAGGTCTCAACCGCATAGGACTCGGTCGCCTCGGCCATGGTCCCATGCGTGAACTCGCCGCTTTCGCCCACCTTCAGCAGCTCGGGGGCCTCGCCGAGCTGAAGGCGATGTTTGGCGCGGAAGTCGCGGGCGGTTGTCGCCGCGGCTGCCTGTTTCACGCCCGCCGGCGCGGCGGCGTAGGCGGCGCGCAGGGTGCGCCCCACGGTGTCGCCCAGGATCAGGGAGAAGTCGGACGTGGTGTGCAGGGCGCGCGTGACCAGAGAGGCGGGCGCGAGGCCCGTGGTCGAGACGCCCGCGCGCTTCAGCATGTCCCGCGCCATGTCGGCGGTGGACAGGCCGGCGAAGGGCCGGGCGGGGTCGCTCAGCTCATGCGCGGGGTTGATGCGGGCGTAGAGGGCTTCGCCGATGCGAGCCGCGCGGATCTCGGGCGCGTCGTTGTCGTGCAGCACTTCGGCCCGCGGGGTGCGGATCGGCTGCGCGCTGCGGGTCTGCATTTCGGCGAAGGCCGCGGCGCGGGCCGCATCGATCGTGGCGGAGGCGTCCACCTGCGCGTCGGACCATTCGCGGCCGAGGCCGGCGAGGCGGCCGATCTGGCGAATCTCCGAATTCACCTGCGCGCGGTTCTCGAGCGCGGCGGCCGACGCGGGGCGATCCTCGGTCACGTCTTCGGGGTCCATGGGGGTGCTCCTGATGGTTGCGCCCGGATCGGCCGGGACGGGGACGAGAGAGATTTCAACCGGGGTCCAGCGTGTCGCGGTGCGCGTGACCGTGCCGTCGCGGGCGCGCTGATCGGCGAAGGCGTCGATCCGGTAGCCCAGCGACACGCCGCGCAGGATGCCGGCCTCGATGTCGGCCAGCACGTCGTCCAGGGCGGCGCGGGCTGAAAGGCGAAGCGTGACGATCAGCGCGCCGCCTTCGACCCGCGCCGCGTCCACCACGCCGAGAATGTCTTCGGTCGAGCCCATGCGGTGCGCGTTCAGAACCGGCCCCCCGACCAGGCGCGACAGGTCCGCGGCTTCCACGGGGATCAGCTCCACGAAGCCGGGACGGCGCACGGGGGCGCCGGTGCTGGCGACGGCTTCGACGGTGCGCGCTTCGCGGTCCAGGGTCCGGGGGCGCAGGTCGAGGCGCAGGGCGGCGGGACGGACGGGAGCGTTCATGCGGCGGCCTCCGGGACGGCGGGGGCGGTCGGGACGCCATCGGCCTCGATTTCGGCGTCGAGCTGGTCGAGGTCGCGACCACGGCCAGCGACGACTTCGCGGCGCGACTTGAACCGCGCGGCGACGGCGGCGACTTCGGCGTTGATTTCCTTTTCGGGGTCGACCTGCGGCCAGCCCGGACGGATGAAGGTCGCGGCAAGCCACGGGCGCGGATCGGCCTCGAAGCCGGGGGCGGCGAGGCGGCCTTCCAGAATTTCGAGGGTGATCCAACGCCGCCAGATCGGGCGCAGCGCCTGCGGGATCAGGACCTGATCTTGGACAGCTTCCATGCGGCGGCGGAAATCCAGCTCGCCCGCGCGAATTGACGAATAGTTCACGCCCGAAAGGTCGGCGCTCAGGCGCTCATAGGTCACACCGATTCCCGAGGCGATGCCGCGAAGCTGCGCCTTCAGGAACTCGCCCGCGGCGCCGGAGCCAGCCGGCGTGGTGGCGAACTTGATGTCCTGACCGGGACGAAGAACGTGGAGGGTTCCGGGCTCCATGCCCGCCTCCATCAGCCCGCCGGCCTCGGCCCCCTCGAAACCGCCTGCGCCCGGTCCCTGCTCATAGATGAAGCCGGCGAACATGGCTTCGGTCTTCAGCCGCACCAGGAGGGCGTCTTCGGCGCCGTCATGGTCGGCGAGGCGCAGCAGGACCGGCGCCAGCCAGCTCAGGCCGCGGACCTGGCCGGGGAACTGCGCCCGGAAGACGTGGAGAATGTCGGCGGCGGGCAGGCGGCGGGGCGTGAGGTTGGAGGCGAACGGCAGGTCGGTGGAGTCGTCGAAAACGTAGTAGGCGACCCGCCGGCCCTCGGCGTCGAATTCGATGCCGGCGACGATCCGGGCGCCATCGCCAAGGTCGCGGTGCAGCGACGGGTCCACCTGGTTCGGGTCGAGCAACTGAAGGCGCAGGCCCTCGCCCTCCCATGCGCGCATCAGAATGAATGCCTCGCCATCGCGCACCAGGGCGCGGGCGACTTCGGCCTGATGCGCGGCGAAATTCACGCGCCCGTCACCGGACACGTCCTCGGACCAGACGGCGAAGGCGTCATTGATCGCGGAACGCTCGCCGGGGGTCGTGTGGGCGGACTGCGGACGGATGCCCACGGAGCCCGTCAGGGAGGACGCGACCGTCTCGACGGCCGCGGTCCCGTAGGGATTGTTCGCGACTTGGTAGCGAGCGCGGGACAGGATCGGCCCGCGCGCGGCCAGCGCGGCGGTGTTCGGCGCTGCCATGGACTGCGCCCCGCCCCAGCGCCGCCCGCCGCCGGCCCCGTCATAGGACCGGCGGGCCGCGCTGTCGGCCATACGGCGGAACAGGCGGGGAAACAGGCGGGCGGGGAGGCCGGGGCGCAGGCGCATCGGAGCGAGGCTCAGGCCGACAGGGCGGCGGCGGGGGCGGCGCCGTTGAGGCGGACGCGGCCGGTGGCGGAGGGGTCCGCGGCCGGGGCGGCGGCCACGCCGATCAGCACGTTGCCGGCGTCCTCGGCCGTGGTGCAGCCGTCGCCGTCATCGTCCCAGAAGATCGCGGCCCCGACCGTCCACGCCTCGGCCGAGGTCTTCGGCAGGTCGAAGACGCCCCGCGTCACGATCTCGGCCGCCGCACCGATGGCGGCGTCATGGGCGGCCACGCCGAACAGCAGGCCGACCAGGACGCCGCCGCCGCTGGCGACGGTGGCGGGGGCGGTCACGGTCATGGTGTCGCCCGTCTGCACGAAATTCTTCATCGTCACCTCCATCTGAAACTTGTGGTGGTCCGCCCGTGTCAGCGCGGAGCGCAGGCGGACCAGACGGGGGGCGTAGCTCCAGCTCCGCCCTATTTCAGCGGCGCCCCATAGCGCCGCCGAAATCCCGGTATCGCGCGCTCAACCTTCGATACCCTCGCGTTCGAACAGGTCTTTGATGGTGCGTTCGATGGGGTCGAGCGCGACGACCGTGGAGGCCCGGCGCCGAGGGTCGGCGAGACGGTCGAGAAGGTCGGGGCCGGCAATCGACACGTAGGCGAACGGGCCGGGATTGCGGGCGCTGCCGCGAACGGCCCCGTCCGCATCGGTCATGGCAGGCACATTGGCTTCGGGATCATCATCGGCTTCAGCCGGAGCGTCGGCCGCATAGAGCTTCGCCAGCTTTGGCGCGATGCTTCCTGTTGAAACCACCAGGAACGCGGGCACGCCTTCGCTGGACAAGCGGGCGGCACGTGCAGCGGCAACGGCCACGGCAGGCGGGACGCCCAGCTCGGAGAGGCGGGCGGCAACAGCCAGCACAAACGCCTCGCCGAAGGTCAGGAGGGTCGCAACCCCATGGCCGGGATCCTGATGCGCTGGCTGAAAGATGCCCTTGCGCCGCCATTCAACGATGCGGGTTCGCTCCACCCCGGCCTCCGCGCAGACATCCGCGAATTTAACGCGCTTCATGATCGCCCTCCTGTAGTGTTTATTAACACTACATACCGAAGTCGTGTTTATCAACCCTTCTCGGCTATGATCCTCAGGCCATCGCTAAGGCGGCGCGGTAGGTCGCTCGCAACACGCGCCCATCCAGGTCGCCAGCCCAACCATTGAAGTTCTGCGCTTCGGGGTTGAAGCGGGACGCTCCGGGCGCGAGGGCCATCCCGCCGCTGAAAAGCGATCCAGCGATGCGCACCAGGGCGGCCACGTCGCGCGGATGCTCCGGCGAGGCGGCGACGGCTTGCTCCATCAGCGCCCACTCACGTGCTTCGAGCGGCGGAAGAAGGGATGCTTCCGCCTCGATGTGTTCCGGCCGGGGCATGGCAAGGATGATGCCGTAGACGCGGTTCATTTCCCGCTCGACCGTCAGCAGCTCAGCGAGGATCGCGTCCAGCGCGGTCGGCGCGTCGGAGGGAGCGGCGAAGGCCGCGGGGGATAATAAGACGGCGCAGGCGGCAGGGGCGGCGAGGGCGGTGCGGCGGGTCATTTCCATGTTGGCGCTCCGATGAACTTACAGATAACATGCAATCCCATAGATAGCAGAGGTTGCAGATTTTCTGCAAGTCCTGAATGCAGGCAGAGCAATGTAGAGCCGCGCGCGGTCTAATCGGTTGGTCTCAGGAGCAACTCGCAGAAGCGGCAGGAGTGGCTGTCCGAACGTTGATCAGTTTTGAGAAGGGCGAGCGCACGCCTCAGCGCAGGAACTTAGATGCCCTTCGCGGTGCGCTCGAAGTGGCGGGCGTAGTCTTTATTCCGGCGAACGGAGGAGGCGCAGGGGTTCGACTCCAGAATAAATAGGAGAAACCTTCGATAGGAGATTGAGCAACTATGAGAGTTGGTCTTGGCCTTGGACTTACATCGCAGCAAGCGCAAAAACAGGGGGGGCTTGATTTGCCGACGCGTTATATGTTTATAGATGGCGCGAGCCTACAGAAATCTATCGACAAGTTCATCGACAGATTGAGCGAAAACGGAATTACCGCAAGAATAGATTATAAGCGTATTTTTCAAGGTGCGGAACGATATTTTTACTATGACTCGCTTCCATCTCAACGTAATAATGAGAGCGCATCGGAGTTCGCAAAAAAAGAGGCTGAGAAAGAAGCGTTCTTTTATGATATTTCTCGCTTTGAAAACGTAAGCGTTCGACGCGCCCTTACTAGACGCAGCAAGAAGCAGGACCAAAAGGGCGCGGACATCTTACTTGCCGTAGATTGCCTAACGCATGCCATGAGGGGGAATATTGATCAGGCAATAATAGTAGCCAACGACTTAGATTTTTTTCCACTTCTCGAGAGCCTCATGCAGACCAAGACACGCTCTCAGTTGATATTCGACCCAGACCACACGTCTAAAGAACTTATTTCGTGCGCCGACCACTCCATTATTTTAGGAAGCCAAAAAATGATGACATGGCTCTATGGAGACACCATAACGCAACTGAGGTCGGACAATTTGAGGGGGGAAGATAGAGACGCAATGAAGCCAACCCGGAAAGGCTTCATTGAAGGCGTGAGGGTTGAAATACTTGCAAGCCCCCAAAAAAATCTCTTTAAGGCGAGATATATTGACGAGCGCCGTGGCGAAAATTGGAGATCGGAGGGGTCTGCATTTTATATTGAATTTCTAGCCATCGGCGAGGCAGAGGCGCGATTTAACGGAAAGTTTCAGGAGTGCGACCTTTGATATTGCGAGACACGCAAATCATAGGTCTATCCATCTCGATCTAATGATCGTTCGTCGAGCCGTTGCCGGAATACTCCGCGCGGTCTCGGCCTTACGCGGGACCGCATCCAGTGCCGTCGCCTCACGTTCAAGATCCAGCCCCTGCACGAACAGCCCGCGCAGCGCGGCCGAGGCGTAGACGTGGCAATCCAGCGCCTCGTTGCGGATGCCGGCCCGCTTCGGCTCCCATGACCGGATCGGCCGGCCGTTCACATACCGGGTGCGGACCTTCTCGGCCGTGAGCTGATCGAACCATTCAGGGCCGAGGCCGGCGTCGAAGCGGATGCAGCCGGGGCCATGCTCGACGACGGCAAGACGGGCGGCGAGCTGGTCTTTCAGCCCGTCCACCCCGACGATGAAGACAGGGGCACCGCCCTTGCCCTTCGACACGGTTCGCGGCCACGCGGGGACGCCCTGCCCGCCCCGCCCCTTGATGCCCCACACGCGCCGGCGCAGGCGGGTGCGAACGAATTCATAGGCCGCGGCGGTGTTGCGTCCGCCCGTGTCCAGGGCGACGGCGCGCAGGGCCATGTCCGGGACCGCGCGGGCGTGGGGCCAGCGCCGCAGCAGGAAGGCGTCCAGATCATGCCATATGTCAGGCCCGGACGGATCGCCCCAGATAACCCGATGGTCCAGGACGAAGGCCTGTTCCCCGGCGCCCCAGCCGACTCGCTGCACCTCCAACCGATCCGCCTGCACGTCCACGCCTGCGGTCTGAAGAACCACGCCCGCCGGCAGCTCGTCGCCGAAGGTCTCGCGTCGAGCCAGCAGCCCGCCGGCGTCGATCACCTCGCCGCCCTGATCCTCCCACGTCTCGCCGAGGCAGGTGTTCACCCACACCTGCAGGCGTGCCGGATCCTTGCGGACCTTGCCGTGAGCCTCGGCGATCTCGCCGAAGGTCTCGAAGACCGAATAGAGCGACGACAGGTGAAAGCCGGCAGTGCGGCCGTCGCCGGGGGCCGTGGCGCGCCACTCGCCACGGGCCAGCAGGCGGGACTTGTCGCGGTCCTCGATCACCCCTCCGCACGCCTGGCACATGGCGTAGGCGTCGCCCCGGCGCCCCTCGGGCCACTTGATGTTCCCCCATTCGAGCGTCTGGAACGTGTCGCAGCTCGGGCACGGGATGAAGAACCGGCGTTGGTCGGATTCCAGGTAGGCGGCTTCGATACGGGACTCGCCCTTGATGGTCGGGGTCGAGACCAGGAGGATTTTCCGCCGGCCTCGATAGGTCGCCGTCCGCTTCACGGCGAGGTCTACAGGATCGCCCTCGCCGTCCGCATCGTCGGGGAAAGCGTCCACCTCGTCCAGGAACAGGTAGCGCGCGGGGGTCGAGCGGAGGCCGGCGGCCGAGTTGGCGCCCGTCATCACGATTTGCCCGCCGGGGAACGCCTTGGCGAAAGCGGTGTTGGTGCTGTCGCGCGACCGGGCCGGGGCGATGCGCCGGCGCAGCTCGGGCGTGGCTTCGATCATGGGGTCGATGCGGGTCCGGGTGTTGCGGCGAACCATGTCCAAGCTCGGCATCACCAGAAGCGCGAGACCAGGCGCGTTGTGGACGATGTAGCCCAGCCAGTTGAGGCCGGCTTCGGTCCCGCCGAGCTGCGCGCCTTTCACGAAGACGACCCGCTCGAACGGTGAACCGACGCTGAGCGCGTCCATGATCTCGCCCAGGTAGGGCGCTCGATCAGTGCGCCAACGGCCGGGTTCAGCGGAGGTCGGGGGGAGGAAGCGGAAGCGGTCGGCCCATTCGGAGACGCTGAGCTGGCGCTCGGGCATCATGCCGGCGCGCCATGCGGCATCGACCACGGCGAAATCATCAGGCATCGGCGAGAGGGTCCAGCGGGGTTTCGGCGAGCTGCGCGAGGTGATCGCGCATCAGGCGGTCGAGAGCGGCGAAGGTGGCGGCGGCGTCGGCCCCGATCTCGGCGGCCAGCTCGGGCGCGATGCGGCTGATCCAGCCCAGATGCGCGTCCCGCTCCATCCGGGCGCGCTCGAAGACGACCCGCTCGACGGTGCGTCGGTCGATCAGGTTCCCGCGGGCCTTGTCCAGGTCGAGCGTCGCGGCTTCGACCTTGAGCCGGTCCAACTCGCGCCGCGGGTCGGCGTGGGGCTTGTCGGCCAGCGCCTTGCGGCGATGCGGGGCGATGTTCGCCTGATACCAGGTCAGCGCCTCGGCCCGGCGAACCTTGCCCTCAGGCGTGAGCGGCAACCCCTTTTCGACAAGCTGCGAAACACGCGCCCTCGACAGCCCCAGCTCTTCGGCGAAGGCCGATTTCGAGACCACGGGGGGCGGGGCGTTGGTCGCCTCAAGGTTGTCGAAGGGGAGGTCCATGGCGGATTAGTTCAGCCTTTTCAGCGGCTTCACGCTAATAAACTGGTGCGCTAAAGCGACCCGTATACGTTCGGGGCCAGAGGGACCCGTAATCGACTGATATTGCGTGCATTTTTTCATCACAAATACCCTCAGCCGCTCGCCGCCACGCCGTCAGGCGAAGCCCGCAGCGGCGCGCCCCCGGCCTTGAGGCTGAAGAACCGAAGGGCCGTGCGGGCGTCCTCCACGTCTCGGCGAGCGGGGGGCCAGCCGAAGGGGACCAACGCCCCAGCCTCGCCCATTCTCTGCGTTCGAAGGCCCATCACGTCGAGCGACGGCCAGCCGTTTCGGGCCAGCCAGTCCGACCAGGCCGCAAGCCGCTTGGGACAGGCCACGAATTGTTCGGGGATCGCCGGGCCTCGGGCTCGGGCCGGCTCGGAACGGTCGGTCGAAGGCCGAGACGGGCGGTCGCCTCGCGCGCGCGCCCTTGGATCAATACTTGGTTCAAGAATGGGGGAGAAATCCATTTCTCCTTTTTCGTGTCGCTCATTTCTCCTTTTCCGCTGCTCGCGCGCCTCGGAAAGAGGAACCACATTTCCCCTTTTATCCGGCTCGCAGCCGGCCGGGAAAGCGAGCGAATAGGTCGAGGATCGGCCCCGCCCTCGGCCGCGTGAAACGGCCAGCCAGCCGGCGTCCTCCATCTCGCGAATGGCGATCTGCACCATGCGCTCAGAGCGGCTCACGGCCTCGGCCAGCGTCGCCTTGGAGGGGTATGCCTCGCCGGTCTCAGCGTTGGCGAAGCGGGTGGCGAGGATGGCGGCGATCAGCTTGGCCGTCCCGGATCGGGCGGGGTCGGCGATGATCTGTTGCATCCAGTCGAAGCGGTCGCGGTTCCAATCAGGCATCAGGAACCTCCCCGGCCAGCTCGGCGCGGATCGCCTCAAGCCATTGCGCCTGGCGGGGCGTCGGAGCCCATCCAGTGCCGGCGTTCGCGAATCGGCGCAGGTTGCGGATGAAGCGGGCTTCGCTATCCGTCAGGATCGCCATTTCCTGCGCCACGAAGCGCAACGCTTCCTCCCAGTCCGCGGGCTCGGGAGGCGGAACCGGAAGGCCGGCGGCGAGGTCATGGAGGTCCAACCCGGCCTTGCCCAGGACGTTGCGGATCGCGCGCACGGTCGCGATCACTTCACCCTCGGAGTCCGATGCGAGCCGCGGGATCAGCCGGGAAAGGCGGGGGTGCAGCGAGGCGAGGTCAGGCATGATGCGCAGCGCCTCCGCACAGATACCGCACAGAAACCCCCGGACAATACGGGAACACGGTAGCGCGCAGGTGAAGCGAAACGCTTTCAGACCAAGCGCTTAAGGTATGAGCAATGACCTTGCCAAGGTTAGGGTCGGGCGTTCGAATCGCCTCGCCCGCTCCAACGGTCCTCAACAAATCGAATGACTTGCATCAACCCCATCCGGGGGCGTGCTCCGGCGCGCGGCGGCTCCGCATGAGCCGCTTGCGTCGCATCTTTTATGTCGATAATTCTCGAATTATGGAATCGACAGACGCCCTCGCCGCCTTCGCAGCCCTCAGCCAGCCCATGCGGCTCGACGTGTTCCGCCTGCTGATCGGGGCGGGGGATGCGGGCCTCCTCGCCGGCGAGATCGCCGAGCGGCTGGAGGTCCGGCACAACACGCTTTCGGCCAATCTCGCGATCCTTGTGCAGGCCCGGCTGATCCGGAACCGGCGCGAGGGCCGCGCCATCCGCTATTTCGCCGACCTCGACGGACTGAAGCGCCTGCTGGGTTTCCTGCTGGAGGATTGCTGCGGCGGTCGCCCCGAGCTCTGCCGTCCCCTGATCGACGAGATCGCCTGCCCCCACGAGGAACCCTCCGCATGACCGACGCCCCGCCCCTCGCCCCCGGCGGCCTGGGCCGCTTCGAGAAATGGCTGACCCTGTGGGTCGCGCTCGCCATGGCCACGGGGCTGGCGCTGGGAGAGCTCGCGCCCGGCGTCTTCGGCGCGCTGGCGGGATGGGAGGTCGCCAAGGTCAACCTGCCGGTGGCGGTCCTGATCTGGGCGATGGTCTGGCCGATGATGGTGGGCATCGACTTCGGCTCCCTCGCCCAGGTCGGGGCCCGGCCGCGCGGGCTCGCCATCACGCTGGCGGTCAACTGGCTGATCAAGCCCTTCACCATGGCGGCCCTCGGCGTGCTGTTCTTCCAGCACGTCTTCGCCGGGCTGATCGACCCGGCGGAGGGGCGCGAGTGGCTGGCCGGGTTGATCCTGCTCGGCGCCGCGCCCTGCACCGCCATGGTGTTCGTGTGGTCCAACCTCACCCGCGGCGACGCCGCCTACACGCTGGTCCAGGTCAGCGTGAACGACGTCATCATGATCTTCGCCTTCGCGCCGCTCGTGGCCTTCCTGCTGGGGGTGGGCGACATACAGGTGCCGTGGGACACGCTGCTGCTGTCGGTCGGGCTCTACGTGGTCCTGCCGCTGCTCGCCGGCGTCGCGATGCGCGCACGACTGGTCCGGAGGGGCGGAGAGGCGGCGGTGGAGGCGTTCAAGGACCGCGTGCGCCCCGCCTCCATCGCCGGCCTGCTGTTCACCGTCACGCTGCTCTTCGGCTTTCAGGGGTCCGTGATCCTCGACCGGCCGCTCGCCATCGCGCTGATCGCCACGCCCCTGCTGATCCAGTCCTACGGCATCTTCTTCATCGCCTATCTCGCCGCCCGCGCCCTGCGCGTGCCGTTCGAGGTCGCGGCCCCCTGCGCGTTGATCGGCACGTCGAATTTCTTCGAACTGGCGGTGGCCGTCGCGATCAGCCTCTTCGGCCTCGGCTCGGGCGCGGCGCTCGCCACCGTGGTCGGCGTGCTGGTCGAGGTGCCGGTGATGCTGTCGCTGGTCGCCTTCGCCAACCGCACCCGCTCCTGGTTCCCTGCCGACGGAGGCCCCGCATGACCGTCACGATTTTCCACAACCCCGCCTGCGGGACCTCGCGCAACACGCTGGCGATGATCCGCGCGGCGGGGATCGAGCCGCAGGTGGCGCCCTACCGCGAAACCCCGCCCGACCGCGCGCGGCTGGAGGGGCTGATCGCCGCCATCGGCCGGCCGGTGCGCGAGATCATGCACCGCAAGGGCGCCCCTTACCACGCGCTCGGCCTCGACGACCCGGCGGTGGACGACGCGGCCCTGATCGACGCGATGCTCGCCCATCCGATCCTGATCGAGCGGCCCTTCGTGGAGACGCCCCACGGAGCCCGCCTGCGCCGGCCGCCGGAGACGGCGCCGGACCTGTTGGGAAACCCCGATATCGGCGCCTTCGCCAAGGAAGACGGCGAGGTGGTGCGCAAGTGACCGAGGCCCCCGACGTCCCCGACGACTTCCCGGCGCTCGACGCCGCCTGCGTGCAACCGCTCGACCCCGCGCTCTACGCCGCGCCGGGCGATCCCGGCCACAAGCCGCGGATCCTGCTGCTGCATGGATCGTTGCGCGCCCGGTCCTATTCCCGCCTCGCCGCCGAGGAGGCAGGCCGCCTGCTGCGCCTCTTCGGCTGCGAGACGCGGAGCTTCGACCCGTTCGGCCTGCCCTTCCCCGACGGCGCGCCCGAGGATCACCCCAAGGTGACGGAACTGCGCGCGCTGGCGGTGTGGTCGGAGGGGATGGTCTGGTCCTCCCCCGAACGGCACGGGGCGATGACCGGCGTGATGAAGGCGCAGATCGACTGGCTGCCGCTGAGCCTCGGCGGCGTGCGGCCCACGCAGGGCAAGACGCTGGCGGTCATGCAGGTCTGCGGCGGGTCGCAAAGCTTCAACGCAGTCAACCAGATGCGCATCCTCGGACGCTGGATGCGGATGGTGACCATCCCCAACCAGTCCTCGGTCGCCAAGGCCTGGGACGAGTTCGACGAGGCCGGGCGGATGCGCGCCTCGCCCTACTACGACCGCATCGTCGATGTGATGGAGGAGCTCGCCCGCTTCACCCTGATGATCCGCGGGCGATCCGACGCGCTGACCGACCGTTATTCGGAGCGGCGCGAAACCGCAGAGGCGCTTTCGAAACGGGTCAACCAGGGGCGGCTCTGACGCCGCCCCTGAAAGTCAGGCCCGCCGGTCAGAGCCGGCCTTCGAGGGCGGCGATGCGGGCCGCGAGCGCCTCGTTCTCTTCGCGCGCCTTCACGGCCATGTCGCGGACCGCGTCGAATTCCTCGCGCGTGACGAAGTCGTTGTCGGCCATCCAGCGCTCGATCCAGCCGCGGAACGCAGTCTCGGCCTCGGCCCGGGCGCCCTGGGCGACGCCGGCGGCGGAGGTCATCAGCTTGGAAATGTCGTCGAAGAACGGATTGCGGCTCTGCATGCCGGCGCTCCTGGTTCCGGCGCCGCGGGGCGGGCGCCGTGGGTTTCGGGATCGGTCTCATCCCAACATGGCGCGTCAGGGCCGGTTTCGCCACCCGACGCGCCGACGCGGGCGCTTTAAGTTCCGCGGCGCGTCGCTTGCGCCCGCCGCGCGCGTCGCTAGGCTGGCCGCCCGATCCTCCAGCATCCGCCGCGACAAAGGCCAAGCCCGATGACCGAACCCGAACGCCCCGCGCTGCCCGTAGCCGAGCGCCTGGCCGACCCCGCCGAGGCGGCCGCCGCCACGCCGCTGCGCCTGGTGCCGAAGGATGGCCTGGACGCGGCGCTGGAGGCGCTCGTCCCCGCCCAGCGCGCCTGGGCCGAGGCGACCGACTTCAAGGCGCGGCTCGGCCAGATCTGCCTGCTGCCGGGGCCGGACGGCGCGCTTGCCGCGGTGCTGTTCGGCTGGGGCGACGCCAAGGCGCGGAAGCGCTCCCGCTTCGATCTCGGCCGGGCGGCGGAGAGCCTGCCCGCAGGGACTTACGCGCTGGATGCGGCCGCGGCCCCGGGGGCGGAGGCGAGCTCGGCCCTCGCCTGGCTGCTGTCGCGCACCCGCTTCACCCGCTACAAGCCCGCGACGCTGGCCGATGCCCGCCTCGTGGTCCCCGCGGGCGTCGACGCCGCCGCCACCCAGCGCATCGCCGACGGCGTCGCGCTGACCCGCGCCCTGATCGACACGCCCGCCGAGCATATGGGCCCGGCGGAGATCGAGGCCGCGGCCCGCGCGCTGGCGGACGAACATGGCGCGACCGTCTCGGTCATCGCCGGCGACGCGCTGCTGGAAGCGAATTACCCGATGATCCACGCGGTCGGCCGCGCCGCCGCGCCGGGGCGCGAACCGCGCTTCATCACGCTCTGCTGGGGGCCCGAAGACGCGCCCGCCGTGACGCTGGTCGGCAAGGGCGTCGCCTTCGACACCGGCGGGCTGAACCTGAAGCCCGGGTCGTCCATGGGCCTGATGAAGAAGGACATGGGCGGCGCGGCCCAGGTGCTCGGACTGGCGCGGATCGCCATGGCCTCGGGCCTGAAGGCCCGCCTGCGGGTGCTGATCCCGGCGGTGGAGAACGCGGTCTCGGCCTCGTCCTTCCGCCCTTCCGACGTGCTGATGTCACGCAAGGGCCTGACGGTGGAGATCAACAACACCGACGCCGAGGGAAGGCTGGTGCTGGCCGACGCGCTGGCCCGCGGCGACGAGGACGCGCCCGAGCTGATGCTGTGCTTCGCCACCCTCACCGGCGCCGCCCGCGTGGCGCTGGGGCCGGAACTGCCGCCGTTCTACACCGACGACGACGCGCTCGCCGCCGCGCTGGCCGAGGCCTCGGCCGCGGTCGCCGACCCGATCTGGCGGATGCCCTTCTGGGATGGCTACGAGGAGCAGATCGAACCTGCCATCGCCGATCTCGACAACGCGCCCTCCGGCGGCATGGCGGGCTCGATCACCGCGGCGCTGTTCCTGCGCCGCTTCGTCGGCCAGGCCCACGCCTTCGCCCATTTCGACGTCTACGGCTGGACCCCCTCCGCCCGCCCCGGCCGCCCGCGCGGCGGCGAGGCCCAGGCGATCCGGGCCTGCTGGTCGGTGCTCGAAGCCCGCTACGGCGCGGGGGCCGCGTGATGGCCGCCGCGGTCCTCGACCCCCGCCTGACCCCGGCGCGCCCCGACCTCGCCGCCGAACGGCTGCGCGGCGAAGTGGAGGCGGGGCGCTACGCCTCCCCGGTCCGGATGCGGGTGGCGATGGGGGTGGCGCCGATGCGCGCCCGCCCCGGCGCCAGGGCGCTGGCCTCCGAGCTGGTCTACGGCGCGACGTTCGAGGTCTATGAGAGCGCCGGCGGCCTCGCCTGGGGGCAGGCGAGCCGGGACGGCTATGTCGGCTACGTGCCGGCCGAGGCGCTGGAGGCGGCGAACGGCCCCGCGACCCACCGGGTGACCGCGACGCTGTCGCATCTCTATCCGGGGCCGGACCTGAAGACCGCGCCGCTGACGCCCCTGCCGATGAACGCGCTGCTGTGCGGCGCGGTGGAGGGCGACTGGCTGGTCACCCGCCGCGGCTGCGCCCCCGCCCAGCATGTGGCGGAGGCCGGGACCCGGGCGAGCGACTGGGTGGCGGAGGCGGAGCGGTTTCTCGGCGCGCCTTACCTCTGGGGCGGGGGCTCGGCGCTGGGGATCGACTGTTCGGGCCTGGTGCAGGCGGCCCGCTGGGCGGCGGGGTTCGACTGCCCGCGCGACAGCGACATGCAGGCCGAATGCGGGGCCCCGGTGGCGCGCGAGGCGCTGCGGCGCGGCGACCTGGTGTTCTGGAAGGGCCATGTCGGCGTGATGCTGGACGAGACGCGGCTGCTGCACGCCAACGCCCACCACATGGCCTGCGCCGTCGAGCCGCTGGAGATCGCCGCGGCACGGATCGCTGCGGGCTCGGCCGGCGCGCCCACCGGCTTCCGCCGCCTCGACCTCTGACGCCGCCCGGGACGATCCGGCGCCGCCTCTTGCGCCCCCACCTCTTGCGCCCCGGTCCCGGTTCGCGCTTTCTGCCCTCCGCCGTTACCGACGCCCGCCGCTCACGCCCGAAAGGCCGCCCGATGTTCGAGGCCCTGCCCCCGCCCGAAACCGACCCGATCCTGGCGCTGATGGCGCGGTTCCGCGCCGATCCGCGCCCCGATCTGGTGGATCTGGGCCCCGGGGTCTATCGCGACGAGACCGGCCAGACCCCGGTGTTCCGCGCCGTGGCGGAGGCCGAGCGGCGCATGGCCGACACCCTGACCACCAAGACCTATGTGGGCCTCGCCGGCGACCTGGAATTCTGCCGCCTGCTGGGGGTGGAGACATTGGGCGCGCCCCTGCAATCCCGCGCCGCCGCCTGCCAGGCCACCGGCGGCTCCGGCGCGCTGTTCGTGCTGGCCCGCCTGCTGCGCGCGGCCCGGCCCGACGCCGTGGTCCACCTGCCCGCCCCGACCTGGCCCAATCACCCCGCGGTGTTCCGCGGCGTGGGGCTGGCGGTGGCGGAATACCCCTATGCGGACCGCGCGGTGCGCGCCCTCGACTTCGACGCCATGGCCGCGCGGCTGGAGACCCTGGGCCCGGGCGACGTGGTCCTGCTGCATGGCTGCTGCCACAACCCGACCGGCATGGACCCCGACGCGGGCCAATGGGCGACGCTGGCCGACATCGCCGCCCGCCGCGGCTGGATTCCGCTGATCGACATGGCCTATGCCGGTTTCGGCGAAGGCTGGGAGGCGGACTGCGCCGGCATCCGCGGCATGATGGACGCCGTGCCCGAGGCGCTGGCGGCGGTGTCGTGCTCGAAGAATTTCGGGCTCTATCGCGACCGGGCCGGCGCGGTCTTCGCCACGCTCGACGATCCCGCGCGCCGCGCCGTGGTGCAGGCGACGCTGGAGGGGATCAACCGCAACATCCACTCGATGCCGCCCGACCATGGCGGGGCGCTGGTGCGGGTGGTGCTGTCGGACGCCGCCCTGCGCGCCGACTGGGCGGCGGAACTGGAAAGCATGCGTCTGCGCATCGCCGGCAATCGCCGGGCGCTGGCCGAGGCGCTCGCCGCCCGGCCCGGCGGTCAGGACCTGAGCCATCTGGGCGACCTGCGAGGCCTGTTCTCGCTGCTGGGCCTCTCGCCCGCGCAGGTCGACCGGCTGCGCGAGGCGTTCGGGATCTACGTGGTGGCCGGCGGACGGATCAACCTGGCGGGGATGAACGCCGGCCAGGCCGACCGGGTGGCCGAGGCGCTGCTGGCCGTGGCCTGAGCGCCCCTTGCGGGGACGGGGCGCGAGCCTCGCTTCGCTCGGGGTTTCCGCCTGCGGCGGCAGGAAGAGCCTCGCCTCGCTCGGGTTCGTCGCCTTCGGCGGTAGGAAGAGCCTCGCTGCGCTCGGGTTCGTCGCCTGCGGCGGTAGGAAGAGCCTCGCTGCGCTCGGGTTCGTCGCCTGCGGCGACGGGGTCAGCCGCCCGGGGGCAGCACGAAGATCGTGGGCTCGGTCGGCAGGGTGCGGGGGGTGAGCGTCAGCGCCGGGATGTCGGCGCGCACCATCCGGAAATCCGTCGACATGCCGTCCAGAAACCGGTCGAGCGAGCTGTAGCCGAAGTAGTGCATCGGCAGCACCACCGAGGCGCGCACCCGCTTCAGGAGCGCGATCATGTCCGGCAGGTTCAGCGTCGCGCCCCCGTCCACCGGGGCCATCACCACGTCGAGCCGGCCGATGGCGGCGTAATGGTCGGGGCCGAGCGTGTGGTGCAGGTGGCCGAGATGGCCGATGCACAGATCCCCGACCTCGAAGACGAAGATCGAGTTGCCGTCCTTCTCCACCCCGCCGCCCCAGCCGCGGATGTCGGTGGTGACGTTGCGCACCAGCGCGTCGCCGACCTCGAGCCAATGCGCGGCCGGGCCCTGCCCAGGCTCCCCCCACCCCTTCAGCGCGTGGGGGATGGCGGGGTCGGGGGAGGCGGTCCAGTGCGTCTCATGCGCGTGGTTCATGGTGACCACGTCGGGGATGGCGACCGGGCCGGACCAGCCGGAATAGTCGGTGGCGATGGTGACGCCGCCGCCGGTCTCGATCAGGTAGGTGGAATGGCCGATGTAGCGAAACGTGACCCGGCCGGAGGAGGGCTCGGCCTGGGCCAGGCGCACGAAGCGGGCGTCGGGAAGGACCTGCGCGACCGACTGGCAGGCCGAGGCGAAGGCCGCGGCGGGCGCCAGCAGGGCGGCGGCGGCGGCCAGCAGCCCGGCGGCGCGGGTCGGGAGGCGCGCGGGGAGGCGCTTGGGGGGCGCTGCGGGCCGCGACCCGGCGGCGGCTCGGAACGGGGTCGTCACGGTCGCGGTCATCGGCGGCACTCCGGGACAGGCGCCGTCGCAGGCGAATCGGGCGGTCCCGGGGCCTGGCTGCGCGCTCCGTCCGAAAGCCTACAAGCGGATGACGCATCGGGAAGCCCACAGCCGCTCACGCTCGCTTGATCGCGGCCCCGCGCGAGGCCCTGACCGGCGCCCGGGCCAGGCGTCGCGGTCAGCCGCCGCCGGTCGGGGCGGAGGCGGCGGCGCCAGGCGGACCGGTCTTCTCCGCCTCCGCCCGCGGGGCGGGCGCCCCGCGCGTCGCCAGCCGCCGGTCGAGCGCCGTCAGCACATGCCGCGCCAGCGCCTCGTAATCCCCGCCGAAGTGATGGCCGCCTTCGGTGGTCACCACGTCCGCCGGACCGCCGCGCAGGGTGGGGCAGATGCTGTCGTCCTCCTTCTTGCCATGCACGCATTGCACCCGCTCCAACGGCAGCCGCGCCAGCGCCGGGGCCACGGCGCGGGCGGCGTCGGAGCTCGATCCCAGCCAGCCCGACACCGTGATCTCCCAGTCCGCGGTCCCGGCGAGCCCCAGCAGCGAGATCAGCGCCACCCGGTCGCGATGCGCCGACGGCAGGGCGAGGAAGGCTTCGGGCAGCACCCCGGCGCCGAAGGAATAGCCGATCAGCGCCACATGCGGCGTGCCCCAGCGGGCGGCGTAGAGGTCGATCAGGCGCGCCAGTTCCCGCGCCGTCTCCGCCGCGCTCCGCTCGGTCCAGAACCAGCGCAGGGCGTCGAGGCCGATCACCGGCACCCCGTCCGCCTGAAGCGCCTGGGCGAGCTTGCGGTCGATGTCGCGCCAGCCGCCGTCGCCGGAGATCACGATGGCCATGGTCCCGCGGGTCGGCCGCGCCGGCAGCTCCACCCGGGCGCGGGCGTCTCCCTCCAGCGCCCGCCTCGACGTGGCGAAGGCGAGCGCATCGGAGAGCGCGCGGGCGGCCGACGCGCCGGGAACCGGGGCGATCCGCTCGAAACGCACGCCTTCCGCCTCCATCGCCGCCACGCGGGCGCGGGCGTGGTCGGGCGCGTCGGCGGTCAGCGCGATGCTCAGCTCGGCGCGGGGCGGACCGGGGGGAAGGATGTAGGCCGCGCCCTGCGCCCCCTCGATCCGCGCGGCGCGGGTGCAGAGCGGCGCGGTCAGCGGCGCGCCGCCGTCGGGATCGGCGACCAGCACCGCGTCCAGCGTCGCCGGCGGGGTCTGGGTCAGGATGTCGAGCGCCAGCGCCCCGCCGAGGCCGGCGCCGGCGAGGATCGGGGCGTGGAACTCCTCGCCGCTGGTGGCGCGCGCCACCTCCCGCCCCAGCCGCTCGATATCCGAGACCAGGTAGGCGCAGTCGCGGTCCGAAGCGTTGAGCGCGGCGATCAGGGCGAGGCTGTCGACGGCGATCACCGCGGCGCCGGCGGCGGAGAGGCGGGCGGCGGCCTCCGCCTCCGCCGCGCCGCGGGGGCCGTCGGAGAACAGCACGACGAGGCCGGAGGCCGGCCCCTCGGGCAAGGTCACGGCGGGGTCGGGGATCAGCCCGCCGTCGAAGCGCGCGGTCACGCTCGCCTCCACAGAGGTGGTTGGCGCGACGGTTGGAGCGGCGGTCGGCGGGGCGGGAAGGTCGGTCCGCGCAGCCGGCGCAGGCGGCGAGGCGGCGGCGGGGTCGAGAGCCTCGGCGGCATCGGTTCGCAATCGGTCGGTTCGCGTTCGGTCGGGGGGCGCGCGCTCGGGCGAGGTCACGCCCGCATCGCGGCCGCCCGGGCCGGGATCGACGGTCGCGCCGAACTGGATCGGCGCGGCGCGGGCCGAGGAGGGTGCGGCCAGCGCCACGGCGATCAGCATCGAAAGCGCCGCGAGACATGCGGTGATGAACGACGCCGCGGTCAGCGCATCGGCCGCCCCGCGCCGCCGCGCCCGGACGGTCCCGACGCGCGACGTCTTCGCTTCGACCATCCTGACAAGCATGGATCGACCTCCTCGCCGTCGCGCCGACTCGCGCGACGCTCTCGCTTCGACTCTTGGGAGATGTTGGTGAGCAAATCCTAAACGCAGCCCTCAGGGCTGGAACCTCGCGCGACGCGAAATCCATTTTGTCTTTTGATCGCAAATCTTCAGATCGGATCAGGCGGTCGCCTCCGGATCATCCGGGCTCTGCAACGCCCCGCGCCCAGACCCCGGTCGGCTCGGCGCGGCCCGACAGGACCCGCGCGCCGACCGGGCGCCAGCCTTGCGCCGCAGCGCTTCCCGCGACCGCCTCGATCGCCGCGTCCGAGGCGCAGGCGGCGCAGCCGAGCTCGCGGGTCAGCGCCTCCAGCCGGCTGGCGACGTTGACGCTGTCGCCGACGGTGGCGAGCTCCATCCGGCCCGAGGATCCGACGTCGCCGATCAGCACCGGCCCCAGATGCAGGCCCAGCGACAGACGCAGCGGCGCGTCGCCCCGGGCGGCGCGGGCGCGGTTCAGGACCTCGCAGCCCGCGAGGATGTCGTCGACGCAGCCGAACGCCCGGCGGGCGCTTTCGGCCGGGTCCTCCGCCGCCGGTCCGGTCCCTCTCGGCCCCATGGTCCCCGCCGCCCCGAAGCTCGCCATCGCCCCGTCGCCTATGAACTTGTCGAGCACGCCGCCGGCGCGGAACACCGCCTCGGCCACGAGGCCATGGACCTCGCGCAGAAGGCGCATGACCTCATCGGGGGGGCGGCTCTCGGCCCAGCCGGCGAAGCCGACGACGTCGGTGAACAGCACCGCGGCCACCACCTCGCGGTCGGTGGCGAAGGGGGAATCGGCTTCGGCCATGCGCTCGGCCATCTGGGCGGGGAGATAGCGGGCGAGGTTGGCGCCCCGCCGCTCCAGCCGCACCTGACGCAGCACCAGGCGGCGCGAGCCGCGCACCACCATCGCCAGCATCCCGGCGACCGTCAGCATCACCACGGCCTCCTGCACCCAGATGCCGGGGTCCATGTAGGCGGGGTCGAGGCCGCGCAGCTCGGGCAAGTCGCCCCAGGCGGGGTTGGCCGGGGGGAGCGCGCCGAGATCGGCGGTGACCCCGGGCAGGCTGAGCACCCAGGCGCGCCCGAGGCTCCAGAACCCCGCCGCGCAGAACCCGCCCCACAGCACGATGCGCGGCGAGAAGCTGAAGGCGAGGGCGGCGAGCATGATGAAGAAGTAGATGACGTTGCCCAGCCGCAGCATCATCGGGGCCGGGAGCGGCGCGGCGGAGATCGGGTTGGGCAGGATCAGGATCAGGGTGAGCAGCGCGAAGTTGAGCGCGACGAAGGCGTAGATGTGACCGCCGCCCGCGCCGCGGCGGCGCGCGAGCCCGTATTGCAGCCAGACCGACGCGGAGAACAGCGGCATCAGGGCCACGTAGAACAGCCCCTCGGGGTAGCCGGCGAGCAGCAGGACCACCGGGGCGATGGCCGCGACCGCGCAGGTGACCGCGATGGCGGTGAGGCGGTTGCGGGCGAGCTGCTCGGACGCGAGCATCCGGGCGAGGCGGTCGTCGACGTCGTCCGGGCCGGTCTCGGCGCGGGTCCGGGCGGCCGGGTCGGCGGTCGGGTCGGGATGATGCATATGAGCCCCCTGCGCGCCCGTTTCTGACCTTGCGGCGGGCGGAGCGCAAGCCGGGCCGGCGGGAGCGCGCCGCCCTCCCGGAGGCGCCTGGCCGGACGGACGGAAGCGCGCCGCCGGGCCGAGCGAGGGCCGGACCGTGGCGCCGCGGC
>NZ_JBSRTQ010000066.1:0-22929 GCF_055129145.1 Albimonas sp.
GGGCGGCGGAACCCGGGCTCCAGGGCAACGCGGCCTCGGCCAGCCAGCGGCGCAGGGGCCTCGGCAGCCGGTCGAAGGCCGCCATCGGGCAGCCCTCGCGCCGACGCTTGCGCAGCGGCGTCGCCCCGCGGTTGCCGCCCGGCGCCGTGACCGGGCGGCGCGCCCGGTCACGGCCATGTTCCCGCGCCTTCATGCCGCCTCGCCGCCCCAGACGGGAAATGGATCCGACAGCCGTTTCCAGAGGTCGGGCGTGAAGCCGGCGGCTTCCTCCTCCCCCAACAGGCAGGCGTCGAGCAGCGCCGTGATCCGCGCCCGGTCGAGCCCGACGCCGATGAACACCAGCTCTTGCCTGCGGTCGCCCCAGGGGTCCTCCCACCGCTCCATGGTCCGCGCGACGACCTCCGGCTGCTCGGGCCAGCGCGCCCGCGGCACGGAGGCCCACCATCCGCCCAGCGGCCGCACGCTCGACACCGCGCCGGCCAGGCTGAACTCGGCCACCCATTGCGG
The DNA here is from genome assembly GCF_055129145.1 of Albimonas sp. NCBI lineage: Bacteria > Pseudomonadati > Pseudomonadota > Alphaproteobacteria > Rhodobacterales > Paracoccaceae > Albimonas > Albimonas sp. Next base: position 508 of record NZ_JBSRTQ010000066.1, read on the forward strand.
CCGCGTCGCCACCCAGAAATGCCCCTTGGCCCGGATCGCGCCGGGCAGCGGGCCGTTCAGCGCGGCATGGATCCGAGCCGGGTGAAACGGCCGTCGGGCGCGGTAGACGAAGGAGGTCACGCCGTATTCCTCGGTCTCGGGCACGTGGTCGGCGAAGCCGTGCAGCTCCTGCGCCCAAAGCGGATGCATGTGCGCGCGCTCGAAATCGAACAGCCCGGTCTCGAACACCTGGTCCAGCGGCGCCCTGCCCCAGTCCGCCTCGATCAGGCGGGCGTCCCGGTTCAGGCTGCGCACGATGGCCCGCGCCGCCTCGGCCCGGTCGGGACCGGCGAGCGCGATCTTGTTGAGCACCACGACGTCCGCGAACTCGATCTGGTCGGTCAGCAGGTCGACGAGCGTGCGCGCATCCGCCTCGCCCAGCGCCTCCCCCCGGTCGCCGATGAAGTCGTGACTGGCGAAATCGGCCGCCAGCGCCGACGCGTCCACCACCGTCACCATGGCGTCGAGCCGGGCCACGTCGGACAGGGAGCGCCCGTCCTCGTCGCGGAATTCGAAGGTGGCCGCAACCGGCAGCGGCTCGGCGATGCCGGTGGATTCGATCAGCAGGTGGTCGAAGCGTCCCTCGCCCGCGAGGCGCGTCACCTCGCTCAGCAGATCCTCGCGCAGGGTGCAGCAGATGCAGCCGTTGGTCATCTCCACCAGCGTCTCGTCGGCGCGCGACAGCTCCGCCCCGCCGGCGCGCACCAGGTCGGCGTCGATGTTCACCTCGGACATGTCGTTGACCAGAACCGCGACGCGCCGCCCCTCGCGGTTGGCGAGCACATGGTTGAGCAGCGTGGTCTTGCCGGCTCCGAGGAAGCCGGAGAGGACGGTGACCGGAAGCCGCTTGTCGGCCTGGGACGGGGTGGAAATGGGCATGGTCGCTCCTGGGAAGCTCGGTCGAAGGTCACGGGAAGGGGGCGCGAGGGCGGCGCCGTCGCTCAGGCGGAGCCGCGGCGTTCCTCGTCGGGAGGAACGTGAAGCGGGTTTTCGGCGCGCTCCGGCGCGACGGCGTGGCGCTGGAGGGAGAGGGAGGGGACGAAGCAGACGATCGGCATGGGGATCCGCCAAGGGGTGCAGGGTGATTCGTTATGTTATAACATAACTACATCACCTCTGGCGCACTTCGCGCCCCGGATCAAGCCCGCCCTTCCAACCGCCCGACCGCGCATGTCAGGCCATTCCTGAGCTCGCCGCCGCAAGGCCGCCGGGTCCGCGGCTTCGAACGCCTGCCATCGCCGGAGGCGGTCTCGTCATGATCGAGGAACGCCTGGGGGCTGGTCCGCGATCAGTATGACGACGGCGACATCTCCGGCGGCACGCTGGAGCGACCCGGATTGAAGCGGCTGCTGGAAGACATCGAGGACGGGCTGGTCGATGGGGTGGCGGCCTACAAGATCGACCGCCTCAGCCGCTCGCTGGCTGGCTGATTTCGCCAAGCTGTGGGGCAGCAGGGAAATTTCGTCATCCCGGTGCAGGGGATGGAGACGCGCCTCGAAATCTGCGGCCTCTACGGCATCGGCGTTTCGTCTTACGCCTTCTGGCCGGGCTTCGAGGCCCGCGCCGTCCACCGCGACCGCCCGTTCTTCAGCGAGACCGGCTATCGCAGCTTTCTCGGCATCCATGCCGACGCCGCCCCGGCCTGACGCCCGACCTCTTCGCCGCCAAGGTGATCGAGCGGCATATCGAGACGGCGAAGAAGGGCAGGCGAGGATGACGGAGCGGATAGCATGGCAGGCAGCGTGTGCAAATCAAGAACAAGCTGCCATCTTCCTCGTACTGAGTAAGCATGGAACTACCGACGCCGCCTGCCGGGCATCTCCCCCACGCTCATGAAGGTAACGCGGCAGCGCATCGGAGAGGAGAACCTCCGAACGGACGGCAACCGCCGCGAACGCCTTCAGTTCGTCATCCGTCGAGTTCCGGCGTCCCTTCGGGAGGCGCTCCTCTCGCTCGACCATGTCGAACAGGACATCGCGAGGGTTGAACTCGCCCGGGTCGCCGGATGCGGCCTTGTCGTGGTCGAGGAGCGCCTGCCGCCAGCGTTCGGCAGCCTCTGCAGCGAAGGGCTGACCACGCCTGGCGCTGGCCTCGAGTTCACGGACCTGACCGAGGACGAGGTCTCGCTGGCGCATGGCCTCGCGCTTGAGGCGAGTCCCGAGGCTCTTCTTGATCTCACGACCGAAAGGTCGCCCTGTCCACGGGTTCGGAGCGCCCACCAGAGACTTCAGGGTCTCCATCCGGAAGACCCAACCTTCGCCCCGCGGCTGCATCAGGTAGCTCATGTCGTCATCGCCGCCGTCCTTGTGGTACAAGACGGCCCCCAGCGGCGATGTGCTCATCCCGATTTTCTCTTCAGTATAAATGACTTATGGGTAATGGCGGAGAGAGTGGGATTCGAACCCACGATAGGGTCTCCCCTATACACACTTTCCAGGCGTGCGCCTTCGACCACTCGGCCACCTCTCCGTGGCGGTGCTCCTACCCAAGATTATCGGGGGGTTCAAGACGTCTTGGGCGCGCAAGCGTCAGGTTCGACGGATCGACGGGGCGGACGCCGGCGACGCCCGCCCCCCCGACCGCGCCCCGGCCCGCTCAGCGCCCCTGCAGCGCGGCCAGGAAATCGCGCAGGTCGATCACCCGCTTCACATCCAGCGAGACGTAGATGAAGCCCATGTTGGTGCGCTCCGAGATCATCTCGCCGGGAAACGGCAGATAGGCCAGCTCGCGCGAGCCGAAACTGGGCGAGGCGGTGCCGACCTGCCATTCGGTGGTCAGGGTCACGTCGACCAGCTTGAGGGGCGGGCCGCCGATAGGGTCGTCGATCTCCAGCGGCACGCCGGAGATGCGCAGATAGGCGGCCTTGTCCTTCGCGTCGCGGAACCCGTCGATGAACTGGGCGCCGAGGATGCGCAGCTCGTCGGCGTGGTCCTGCGGCGCCATGTGCGAGTGCAGGTGGTGATGGCGAGGGTGGTTGTGGCCCTCGCCGGGGCCGTGGTCGTGGGGATGAGGGTGAGCATGGGCGTGCGAATGCCCGTGCCCGTGGTCATGCGAATGCCCGTGAGGATGATCGTGCGCCATGGCTCACTTCCCCGCCGGACGGCCCCAGCGGCGACCGTGGGTGGCCTCCGACCAGTCGCCGTGGGGCAGGCTCACCGGATTGTCGATATGGCGCTTGTGGGCGCCCATCTTGCCGGCCGCGACCATCGAGCCCAGCACGTCCACGATCACCCGAGTCCCCAGCAAAGCGGTGATGTCGGACGTGTCGTAGGGCGGCGAGACCTCGACCAGCTCCATCCCGCAGATGCCCTCCGCGGCGACCTTGCTCGCCAGCGCCAGGGCTTCGCGGGGCAGGAAGCCGCCGGGCTCGGGCCAGCCGGTGCCGGGGACGAAGCCGCAGTCGATGCTGTCGATGTCGAAGGACATGTAGACCATGTCGACGCCGTCCCAGGCCATTTCGAGCGCCATCTCGGCGGTCTTGTCGACGCCCATCCGCTCCATGTCCGACATGGTGATGATGTTGGTCTCGCGGTCGCGCGCGACCTTCACCGCCTCGCGCGGGACCTGCCAGCCGCCGATGCCGACCTGCACCAGGTTCTTCGCCGGCACGTTGGGCATGTTGGTGGCGTGGAACCAGGGCGTGGTGTGCATCCGCTCGTCCAGGTCCTTCTCCTGGATGTCGGCGTGGCGGTCGAAATGCACGATGCCGATCTTCTTGGACGTGCACTCGGCGATGCCGCGCACGCAGGGGAAGCCGATGGAGTGGTCGCCGCCGATCATGATCGGCATCGAGCCCGACGAGAACACATGAGAGACGGCGCGCGAGATCTGGTCGAAGCTCTTTTCAATGTTGGCCGGGATGGTGAACACGTCGCCGGCGTCGCAGAGCGTCATCTGTTCGCGCAGGTCGATGGCCATTTCATAGTTGTAGGGGGTGTAGAGCGCCGAGATTTTCCGGACCCCCTGCGGGCCGAACCGCGTGCCGGGGCGGTAGGTGGTGCCCCCGTCGAAGGGGATCCCCAGCACGGTCGCGTCGTAGTGGCCGACCTCGGTCACGTCCTCGCAATAGGGCGCCTTCAGAAACGTGTTGATGCCGGCGTAGTGGGGGAGCTCGCCGCGGGCGAAAGTGGGGATCGAGCGGTCGTCGATGCTGTCAGCCCCGGTCAGGCCCATGCGCAGCGCCCAGGCCTTCTCCTTCTCCCATTCCGTGCCGGGGATGTCGGCCTCGGCCTGCATCGCGCGCCAGCCGAGCAGTTGCGACAGGTCGGGGTGGTGGGCGCGCACGCGGCCCGGTCCGAAGAGGGGGGGGCAGGCGACGCGGCGGCGGGGCTCAGGATGCGGGAACATGGTCGTCCTCTCGTTCTTGCAGATGCAGGTCGCGTTCGGCGGCGGCGGAGGCCTGGAAGGGGATGCCCCCATGCCGCGCGTCGAAATCATAGGTGATGGTGGCGCCGTAGGCTTCAGGTTCGATCGGATCCCAGCGGGGCTTGTCGAAGACCAGCACCCGGTCGCCCAGCTTGAACGCCTCCTCCAGGTCGTGGCTGACCATGAACACGGTCATGCCGGTCTCGGCCCGAAGCTCCTGCAGGAAATGGTGCATGGAGACGCGGGTGCCGGGGTCGAGCGCCCCGAAGGGTTCGTCGAGCAACAGCACCCGGGGCCGCCCCGCCAGCGCCTGGGCGATGGCGAGGCGTTGCTGCATGCCGCCCGAGAGCGCCGCGGGATGCTGGTCGGCGACATGGGCGAGGCCGACGCGGGCCAGCACCTCATCCGCGCGCTTCGCGGCCTCCCGCCGGCGGGCCCCGAAGAAGCGGGGGATGACGCCGCCCGAAAACTCCTCGGCCGCGATCAGGTTGCCGCGCACGGTCATGTGCGGGAACACCGAATAGCGTTGGAACACCACGCCGCGGTCGCGGTCGGGCTCCTGCGCCGGCGGGGCGCCGGCGATGGAGATCGCGCCGCGGGTCGGGCGTTCCTGCGCCAGCAGCAGCCGCAGAAACGTGGACTTGCCGCAGCCCGAGGCGCCGACGATGGAGACGAACTCGCCCTCGTTCACCTCGAGGCTGACCCGCTCGAGGATCGGGCGCGCGCCGTAGGACAGGAAGATGTCGGAGACGCTGACGAAACTCATGTCGCGGGCCCCGACCAGGGGAAGGCCCGGCGATGCAGGGTGCGCAGGCCGAGGTCCATCAGGAAGGCCAGCAGGGTGATCCACACCACGTAAGGGATGATCACGTCCATCGCGAAATAGCGGCGCACGAGGAAGATGCGGTAGCCGAGCCCCTCGGTCGAGGCGATGGCCTCGGCGGCGATCAGAAACAGCCAGGCGGGGCCGAGCGCCAGGCGCAGCGCCCCGATCAGCCGGGGCAGCACCTGCGGCAGCGCCACGCGGGTCAGGATGGTCCAGGTCGAGGCCCCCAGGGTCTGGGCTTTGACCAGCATCTCCTCGGGGATTTCGGCGGTGCGTTGGGCGATGTCGCGGATCAGGACCGGGGCGATGCCGATGACGATGAGCGCGACTTTCGAGAGCTCGCCCAGACCGAACACGATGAACAGGATCGGCAGGATCGCGAGCGGCGGGATCAGCGACACCACCGAGACGAAGGGCGCCGCCCCGGCCCGCACGCCGGGCAGCAGCCCGATCAGCAGCCCGAAGCCGAGGCCGAGACCGGCCGAAATCGCGGCCCCCTCCGCCAGCCGGCGCAGGCTGGCGGCGGTGTCGACCCAGAGCAGGATCTCGCCCGAGCGCTTGTCGGGCTCGGTGGCCAGCGCCACCGCGGTCTCGAGGATCTGGGCGGGCGCGGGCAAAAGCTTGTCCTGCGGGTTCTCCGCCCGGCGCAGGTCCGAGGCGACCGCATAGGCCGCCAGCGCCAGCACGAAGGGCAGCGCCGCCAGCGCGAAGGCCAGAAGGAGGCCCGGACGCCGGTTGATCCAGCGCATGGCTCCCGTCCGGCCCGCGCGGGCGGGCGGCTCGGGCGGGGCGGGAAGGGTGGCGGATGGGGTCGTCATGGGCGCGCCTCCGGCGAGGGGAGACGCGGGCGGAGGCGAGGCTCCGCCCGCGGAACAGGGTCAGAGCGCGCCGTCGGCGGCCATCTTCATATACTCGGCCGTGTAGCGGAACTTGACGTTGGCCGGGTCCCCGGTGACCACACCGCCGGGATACTCCACCCCCACGAAATCGGCGGACGGCGCGCCGGTCCCCAAAATGCCCTTGTCGAACAGGAACTCGGCCACGTCCGACATGGTCTCGGGCAGCGCCTCGCTTTCCACGAAGGCCACCGCTTCGGCGGGCTTGAAGAACATGGCGGTGGAGGCGAGCTGGCTGTCGTAGCCCGCCAGATCCGTGCCCGACGCCTCGCCCATCGCGGTGCGCGCGGCGCGGCCCTCGGGCGTGTCCGAGGACATCAGCGCCATCGTCTCGTACCACGCGCCGACCAGCGCCTTGCCGAAGGCGGGGTTGGCTTTCAGGGTCTCGGTGTTCACCGCCAACAGGTCGATGATCTCGCCGGGAATGTCGGAGCTGTCGGCGACCTTGGTCAGCCCCCCCATCTCCAGGATGGTCGAGACCAGCGGGTTCCACGTCACCACCGCCTGCACGTCCGAAGCCTGCCAGGCCGCAACCATGTCGGCGTCCGAGGTGTTGATGACCGCGGCGAGGTCGCGCTCGGCCAGATCCGCGGATTCCAGCGCGCGGGCGAGCAGATAGTGGGAGACCGAAAGCTCCACCAGGTTGACCGGCATGCCCTTGAGGTCGGCGACGGTCTTGCCCTCGCCCTTCACCAGGATGGCGTCGTTGCCGTTGGAATAGTCGCCCACGATCAGGGCGGTGGTGTCGACGCCGCCGCCGGCGGGGATCGAGAGCGTGTCCATGTTGGTCGCGGACACCCCGTCGAAGGCGCCGGCCGCGTATTGGTTGATCGACTCGATATAGTCGTTGATCTGCACGATCTCGACGTCGACGCCGTATTTCTCGGCCCATTTGTCCATGATGCCGCTGTCGGCCATGTAGCCCCAGGGCATCCAGCCGACATAGATGGACCAGGCCACCTTGAAGTCGGTCTTCTCCTGCGCCTGCGCGGCGGCGGTTCCCAGCAGGGCGGCGGCGGTCATGGCGGCGGCTGTCGCGAGCGCGGCCAGCGGTCGGTTCGGTCGGGTCATCGCAAGGGTCCCTCCGGCAGGTCCCGTCCAAGGAGGCTGCGGCCCCCACGCGCGGACGGAACCATTCGCGCATGAGGACCGTCGCAGTGGCCTCCCGGGCTTTTCCCCCGCCGTGTATCCCGGGCGCTGCGGCGGCCGGAACGACGCCTCTCGGACCAGCGCCGCGGCTCCCCCTTCGGAGGGGAGGGCGCGGCCGGAACCCTAGGCGTCCTGCGCAAGGGTCTCCATGCAGGGCCCGTGCCAGACGGTTTTTTCGGAGCCCGCGGCGCCGGCCTGCGAGCTGACGCCGTTTAAATCGGCGGAGTCCGGGTTGGCGCCCACGAAACGGGCGCCGAAACCGCGAAACGGGTCAGGCCCCGGCGGCCGCGGCGAAGAACGCCTCCAACCCGTCCACCGTGATCCCGTCGGGCCGCGCCCCCATGTCCGGCGACCAGCGTCCGCCGCCTCGTCCGGGTCGGTTCCAGACCGAGCCCGGATCGCAGACCAGCGCGCCGATCACCGCCTCGGCCATCAGCGCCGATCCGAGCGGCCCCAGCCGCTCGCCCCGGCCCAGGGTCTCGGCCTCGCGCAGCACGTAGAACCAGAGCGGCGTGCGCTCGGCCAGGCCGTCGCGCAACGCATGGCCGGTATGGCCGCCGCACAGCACCTCATGCGGCAGCGCGACGGCGAGGTCGCTGTAGATCTCGCCGAACCCTGCGAGACAGACCTGCGCCGAGGGCAGGTTCATCGCCCGCCCCCGCCGCAGGACGCGCAGCGCGCGCGACCTCTGGGCTTGCGCGAAGCCCGCTTCGGGCGAGAGCCTGGTGTCGATCGCCACCGCATCGGGGCCCGAGGCCGGCCGGTCCATCCACAGCGCCCAGTCCACCACCCGCTCCGCCGGCAACCGTCCGCCCTCCAGCCAGGCGCCGCCGCTCTGGCGCAGGATCTCGGCCGGGGCGCGGCGCAGGGCGGGGTTGATGTCGTAGCGGGCGCGCTCCAGCGCATGGCGGAACCGCGCGACGGCGCCCCAGGGCTCCAGCGGCGAGGGCAGCGCGTCGGAGACGAGGCCCCCCCGCCGGCGCCGGTCGACCATGCGCCGGAACGCCGGCGCCCCCGCCCGCCGCACCCGGTCGAGCGTCGCGCGGTCGCAGATCCGCGGCAGCCAGACATTGAGCGCCAGCCACTGCACGTGCCAGGTCACCAGCGTCCTCGTCCGCTGGAACAGCCGCTCTGGCGACGTCGCGCCGGCGTCGGCGAGCCAGTCGGCCACCCGGTTGTGGAAGCGGATCAGGGCAACATGCATCTGCGAGACCGCGAGATCGGCGTCGTTGCGCCGGTCGCCGATCACGGCGGCGGAGCGGCCGGGGGCGCTGTCGAGCGTCCAGCCCTGCCCACCCCCCGCCTGCCCGTCCCCCGCCTGCCCGTCCCCCGCCTGCCGCGACGCCGCCAGCGCCGCTTCGAAGTCCGGATCGGCCAGCCGGGCCAGCCGCGGCAGGTCCGCACCGCCTCCCGCAAGCCCGCCCTCAGGTCGGTCGAGCCGCAGGCGCGCCGCCGCCCCCGGCTCGCGCATCAGACGGGCGAGGTGGCCGGCGACGGGGCCGGGCCCGGCGTCGGGGGCGTAAAGACTGTCGAGCCGCAGCATGCCGGAGCGCAGGTTGACCAGCGCCGCCTCGGTCTCCGCCGCGCCGCGCGGGGCGGCGGGGTCGCTGAGGCCGCGCGGGGCGACGTCGACCAGCGCGCTGACGTCATGGGCGATGATCCGCGAAAAGGCGGTCCAGACCGGGCCGGGCGCGACCGCGCCGGGCAGGACCGCGCCGGCGCCGGGGAAATCGGCGTCGGCCATGGCGTCGGCGAGCGCGGCGAGCCGGCGGTCGTCGTCGGCATCCGCCGCGCCGGCGGCTTCGGGCGGGAACAGATAGCCGAAGCCCGCGCCCCGGCGCTGCGCCAGATCCACCGCGCGCGGATCGAGGACCAAAGCCACCCTCCCCTCCCCGGTCGCGACCAGTCGCGGCGCGCGTCGCTCCAGATCGAAGCCGACCTCGGCGCGCCCCCGCCCCAAAGCAAAAACCATATGCCGCTCCGTCGTGGCGCGCGCGAACGCGGCGCCGGCCTGCCCTGTCGGGCGATTCAATGCGCCCCCTTCCGCAGCACGGACCGAAGCGACCCGACCCCCCGAAACCTCGAAGGTCGGCGCGACGGCGCGCGACGGATTGGCAATGGCCGAATGCTTACGTCACCGCCGCGAATTCATCGTGAAACAGGATCGTTCTGACGCAACACATGCACGAAAGCCACGCATTGGTGCAAATATACAGACAATACCGATTTATCGAACATCAATATGGCAAAAATTAGAGACAATCGATGACTCGAATCGGCCAATGTCCCGAATCGCTACGACGCCTCGGGCGTCACTCGCCCCGCCCGTCCGGGCCCGGCCAGCGCAGCGCCGACACAGGCAGGCCGGCCAGCGCCAGCCCGTCGCGCAGCACCAGCCACTCGGCCTCGCGCCGGGTCGGCATCACGCCCATCAGCCACCGCGCGCAGGCCGGCGGGTCGGGCGTGGTGTCGGCCATCCAGATCCGGCCCAGCCGGTCGACCAGGCGCGCGGCCTCGGCCCGCGCCTCGGGCAGCCGACCCAGATGCGCCAGCGCCGCCGCCCGCCAGGCGCCGCTGTTGGCGTGGCTGTCGCCGGCGAGGATCCCCGCCTCAAGCGCCCCGTCGAAATCGGACCCGAAGAGCCGCATGCAGGCGTGGTAGCCCCAGCGCGACGGGTTGCGCAGCGGCGCCGCCTCCAGCGCCGCCTCGGCCAGCGACGCGGCGTCGTCATGCCGGCCGAACAGCGCCATGGCCTGCGCGGACGAGGTCAGGATCCATGCGTCATGCGGGTTGAGCTGAAGCGCCATGTCGAAGGCGTCCGCCGCCGCCGCCCAGCGCCCGGCATAGATCTGCGCCCAGCCCAGCGCCAGGCGCGCCCGGCTGTCGAGCGGGTCGAGCGCCACCGCGCGCAGCGCCAGATCCATCGCCGCCTGGGCGCGGCCGGGCTCGCGCATCATGCCGGGACGGGCGATGTGGGCGATGTTCTCCACCTGCGCCAGCGCGCTCCAGGCCGGGGCGTAATCGGGGGCGCGCGCGATGAGGTCGCGCATCTCCTCGCGCGCCCGAAGCCAGCTCTCGGGGTCGAAATTGAGGATCATGCGCTGGCCGCGCAGCCAGATCTCGCGCAGCGAGGCCCCGGCCGCGAGCGGGCCGGCCCGCTCCCGCGACAGCCGGACGTTGAGGGCGATGACCAGCTGGCGCAGCATCCGTTCGCGCCGGGGGGCGGCGTCAGCGGAAGGAACCGCGCCCTCGGGCAGGTCGAGCGCCAGCGTCTCGGACCATAGAAACTCGCCGGTCGCGATCTCCCGCAGCGTCAACGATATCGACAGGCCGCCGGGCCGCGGGCGAGCGGAGGCGCGCAGGCCGAAGCGAGCGCCTTCGGCGGCCTCCCCGGACGATGCGCCGGGGGGCCCCTCGGCTACCCGCCATTCGCGGAAGCGCACCAGCGCCCCGATCAGCTGGTCGCGCAGCATGTCGAGCGCCGCCCGCCCGCCGCCATCCAGCGCCCCGCCGTCCAGCCCCCCGCCGTCCAGCGCGAAGGGCTCGACCAGCAGCACGGCGTCCCGGGCCGCCGCACGGGTGGGGGCGGGGCCGGGTTCGGGGATCTCGGGGACCAGGTCGCCCGCCCGGATCCGGGCGGCCAGCGCCTGGGTCTCGCGGCTCGGCGCCATGTCATGGGACTGGTCGAGCAGGCGGCGCAGATCGGCGTAGACCGCCAGCGCCGCGGTGCCGTCGCCGCCGCGCGCCAGCGAGGCCATCAGCCGCTGCGCCACCCGCTCCTGCGTCGGATCGATGCGCAGCAGGGCCTGGGCGGCGTCGCGGGCGGCGGGCTGCTCGACCGCGCCGTCGCCGACCAGCCGGGTCAGGGCGCGGCGCAGACGCTCGCGCAGGCGCTCCCGCTCCGACTGCAGCCATTCGGCGAAGGCCGGATCGACGTCGTCCCATCCCCGCATCAGCGATCCGGGCAGGTCGACGGTGTCGAGCAGCGCCGGGTCGACCTCCCCCGCCGCGGTGCGGGCGAGCAGGTCGTCGACATCGCTGCGCACCAGATCGGGCATCAGCGCCAGCTGGTTGCGGGGCGCGTCGAATCCGGCGAAGCCGACCATGGCGAAATCCCGGCGCAGCGCGGTGACCATCTGACGGAGCGAGCCGCGGGCGCGGCCCTGGCCGGATTCGCTCCACAAGAGGCTCGCCACCTGGTCGCGCGACAGACGCCGTCCCCGGGTCAGCGCCAGGATGGCCAGCGCGCAGACCATCTTGCGGTTGACGGTGCTGAGCGCGACCCGGCCGACACGCATCGCCGGCTCGCCGATCAGGCGCAGCTCCAGCCGTTCGATCGCCCCTCGCGCCTGCTCAGCCATGCCCATCCCCGGACGTGCGATGCGGGATCGCGCCCGCCGCTCCCGCGCCCGATATCAATCCCGGGCGAGCGGATCCGAAATGCGCATCCCGCCGTCATGCCGGTCCGCGCCCCAAAACGCCGACGTGCACCATTATGATACAGTTAACCTAGGGGGGAACGCGACGAATGCGGCGTAAAAGCGCGAACTGCCTGCAATTTTTGTGATTTTTCGCACAACTTGCGACGCGGCGCCCTGCGCGCGGGCGATGCGGCGGCTTGTGAACCGGACCGCCCCCGCGCCATCATGCCCCCGAAACGACCGCCCGGCAGGGGCGCGCAGGGAGGGACAGGACATGACCGGAACCGCCGAGGCGACGGCGTCGGGCGACTTCGACTACGTGATCGTGGGGGCCGGCACCGCGGGCTGCGCGCTCGCCAATCGCCTCAGCGAGGATCCGACCCGATCCGTCTGCCTGCTGGAGGCGGGGGGCGAGGATGACTGGATCTGGTTCAAGATCCCGGTCGGCTACCTCTACTGCATCGGCAACCCGCGCGCCGACTGGGGGTTCCGCACCCAGCCCGAGCCGGGGCTGAACGGGCGCGAGCTGCTCTATCCCCGCGGCAAGGTGCTGGGCGGGTGCTCGTCGATCAACGGCATGCTGTATCTGCGCGGCCAGTCGGGGGACTACGACCACTGGCGCCAGCTGGGCAATCCGGGCTGGGGCTGGGACGACGTCCTCCCCCATTTCCGCAAGTTCGAGGATTACGCCCCTGGCGCCGACGCCTTCCATTCCCAGGGCGGCGAGTGGCGGATCGAGGCGCAGCGCCTGAAATGGGAGATCCTGGAGGCGTTTCGCGACGCCTGCATCGCCGCCGGCCTCCCCGCCACCGATGATTTCAACGCCGGCGACAACGAGGGCGTGGGCTATTTCAAGGTGAACCAGAAGCGCGGCATGCGCTGGTCGTCCGCCACCGCGTTTTTGCGCCCGGCGCGGGCCCGCCCCAACCTGACCGTGATGACCAAGGCCCAGGCCGAGCGCGTGACCTTCGAGGGCCGCCGCGCCACCGGCATCGAATTCCGCCAGGGCGACGCGATCAAGCGGGTGACCGCGCGGGCCGAGGTGATCCTGTGCTCCGGCGCCATCGGCTCCCCCCAGCTGCTCCAGCTTTCGGGCGTCGGGCCCGGCGACCTGCTGGCCCGGCACGGAATAACCCCGGTGGCGGAGCGGGACGAAGTCGGCGGCAATCTGCAGGACCATCTGCAGATCCGCATGGCCTACAAGGTCTCGGGCGTGAAGACGCTCAACACCCTCTCGGCCTCGCTCTGGGGCAAGGCGAAGATCGCGATGGAATACGCGCTGAACCGCTCCGGGCCGATGAGCATGGCCCCGAGCCAGCTCGCCGCCTTCGCGCGCTCGGGGCCGGATGTGGCGTCCGCCGACCTCGAATACCACGTCCAGCCGCTGACGCTGGAGGCGTTCGGCCAGCCGCTGCACGCCTTCGACGCCTTCACGGCGTCGGTCTGCCATCTGCGGCCCGAAAGCCGCGGCACGGTGCGCATCGGCTCGGCCGACCCGCGGGCGCATCCGCTGATCGCGCCGAATTACCTGGCGACCGAGGGCGACCGCCGCGTCGCCGCCGCCGCCATCCGCCTGACCCGGCGCATCGTCTCGCAAGCCCCCCTCGCCCGCTTCGCCCCGGAGGAATTCAAGCCCGGCCCCCAATACGAGACCGAGGCCGAGCTCGCCCAGGCCGCCGGCGAGATCGGGTCGACCATTTTTCATCCGGTCGGCACCTGCCGCATGGGGCCGGATGCGGGCGCGGTGGTGGACCCGGAACTGAGGGTGCGGGGGGTGGAGGGGCTGCGGGTGGTCGACGCCTCGATCATGCCCACCATCACCTCGGGCAACACCAACACCCCCACCCTGATGATCGCCGAGAAAGCCGCCGCGATGATCCGCGCCGCCGCCCGCGCTCCCTCCCCCGCCGTGATGGCCTGAATCGGGGCGACCTGAGCCAGGGGCGCGCCCCCTTCGCCACGCCCCGCCGCTCAGGCCCCCGGATGCGCCCGCGTCGTCTTGACCTTTGCGCTCCGTCCGACACTCTCGTCCCCGGGGAAACAAGACGACGGGGATGCATGTGACGGGCGATGCGCGTTCCGAACTGGTCGGCCTGCTGGCCGACACCGCGAAGGGCGACCAGACCGCCTTCGCCGAGCTTTATCGCCGGACTTCCGCGAAACTTTACGGCGTGATCCTGCGTATCTCCCGGCGACCCGACCTCGCGTCGGAGCTGCTGCAGGACGCCTATCTGAAGATCTGGTCGAACGCCGGACGGTTCGACCCGCAGCGCGCCTCGCCGATCTCATGGATGGCGGCGATCGCGCGCAACCGGGCGATCGACGCGATCCGGCTCCAGGCGGAGCGAATCTCGGCGGCGGGCGAGGAACTCGACCCCGATGACGGGCCGGGCCTCGCCGCCCCGCTTCAAGGTCCGGACCCGGCCGACGCGATGTCGCTCCGGGCCTGCCTGGAAGGTCTGAAGACCGACGACCGGCGCATGGTGATGCTGGGCTACCTCTACGGGTTGAGCCGGGAGGAGCTCGGCGACCGCTTCGCCCTGCCCGTCAACACCGTGAAGACACGCCTGCGCCGGGCGCTGGCGGCCCTGAAAGGATGCCTCGATGGCGAACCCGCCTGATCGCAACGGCCCGGACGGGGGCCCGGACGGCGCCCCGGACCGCGGCTGGGACGACGGCGATGCCGCCGAATTCGTCCTCGGCACGCTCGACGCCGACGAACGGCGCGACGCCCGGCTTCTGGCCGCGACCGATGCGGGCTTCGCCGCGGCGGTGCGCGCCTGGGAAGGCCGGCTGCAGGCGCTGAGCGAAGGGGTGGCGGAGGCCGATCCGGTCGCGCCGCCCTCGATGGTATGGGCCGCCATCGCCGCCCGGCTGCCGGGCGGCGCGCTGGGCGGGGCCCGCTCGGACGGGGCCGAGGTGGTCGAGCTGCGTCAGCGGCTGCGCTACTGGCGCGGAACCACGGGGGTCGCGACCGCCCTCGCCGCCCTGCTCGCCATCGGCGTGATCTTGCCCAGGGAGCGTTGGGCGCCCGAGGCGCTGTTCCCCCGGCCCCCCGCGCAGCAGGCCGAAGCCCCCGCCGCGCAAGGCAGCTATGTGGCGGTGCTGCAGCCCGGCGGCGCCGCGCCGGCCTTCGTGGCCGAAGTCGACCTCGCCGCCAACACCCTCCGCCTGCGCCCGCTGCGCCCCGCCCCCGCGCCGGAGGGCCGGGTCTACGAGATGTGGGCCGTCGGCGGCGGCCGGGCCGCGCCGGTGTCGCTTGGCCTGCTGGCCGACGGCGGACGCCTGCCGCTCGACGCGCTGGGCGGGCCCGCCGACGGCGCGGTGCTGGCCGTGTCGGTGGAGCCGCCGGGCGGCTCGCCCACCGGCGCCCCCACCGGCGACGTGGTGTTCACCGGCGAACTGATCCGCGCGGACTGAGCGCGGGGCGGAGCGTCGAATGGAGGGGAGGGGACGGCCGGCGCCCGCAGGGTCGCGCCGATCGGCCCCCCCAGGACCGACCGGCGCGGCATGGCCGCCGCGATCTCCGCCGCTTCCATGCCCTGCGCCTGCGCCCCCAGGCGCCCACGCAACGACCCGCCTGCGGTCCGGCCGCAGGGATCGACGACGCACGGAGCGGCCCGGGACCCCCAGATCCCCCGCTCGACGACACGTCGACGCCCCGGGACACGTCTGGTCGCCCAGCCGCATTCCGGATGCGAAAGATACGGGCGCGGGTTGCGAAGAGTTTCAGCGCGGAACAGACTTTTTTCCGGGTCGCCGGCCGGGGCCCGCCTCAGACCGACTCAGACCGGTTCGGGCAGCGGCTCATAGACGAAACCCTCGCCCGAACGCCGCACATATCCCGCATGGGTTCCGCCGAAATGCATCGGCAGGATCAGCGCGCCCTCGTCGGCGGCCATCCCGAGGATCCGGCGCCGGGTGATCTCGGCGAGCGGCTTGTCCTCGCAAAAGCCCGAGGCCCAGTCCGGCCGGAACACCTGGATCGGCTGGTGCATGACATCGGCCGTGCAGATCGCGACCTTGCCTCCGCCGGAAAAGCGGATCGCCATCTGCCCCTTGGCGTGGCCCGGCGCGGGGATGAAGTCGATGCCGGGCAGGTATCCGACCTCGTCGCCCTCCACCAGATCGACGCGGGCATGGTCGAGCACCGGCTTCACGCTGTCGATGAATACGGCGTTGCGGGCCGGCGACAGGCCGGCTGCGCCCCGCTCGGGGTCGCGGTGGTCGCGCTCGACCCGGGTCATCACGTGCAGCGCGTTCGGGAACGTCGGCCGCCAGCCGCCCTGCCCGTCGGGCACGGTGGCCCAGCCGACGTGGTCCACGTGCAGATGGGTGAAGAGGACATGGGTGATGTCCTCGAACCGCGCCCCCGCCGCCTCCAGCCGCGCGGGCCAGTCGGTGGAGAGGTCCCCGAAGGCCTGCATCGGCGGCTCGCGGTGCTTTCCGTTGCCGCAGCCGAGGTCGACCAGCGCGCAGAAGCCCGGGCCTTTGACGAGGAAGGTGTGGATCGAAGCCGGGAAGCTGCGCGTCGCCGGGTCGTAATAGTCCGGCACATACCAGGGGGCCGCGGCGGCCACCACCTCGTCGTCCCAGGCCTTGAAGAGCACGGGGCTCCCGGGCGTCGAAAGCTCCTCCACCCGCGTGATTTCGAGGTCTCCGAGGCGGATCATTCCGAAGCTCCCAGATGGGTCCGACGCTCCTGCGCGTGGCGGACGAGGGCGAGGTAGCGGTAGAGGCCGTGCACGAACTTGCCGTAGGGCATGGCGAGGAAGAAGGCGAAGACCACGCCCAGATGCACCGCGAGCAGCGTGCCCATCGCCGCGGTGTCGCGCAGCAGCAGCAGCGCGATGCCGGTGGCCCCGACCGCAGCGAGCGAATGCAGGAAGGCGAAATGCATCCCCCCGGCCGGGTCGGTCAGCGCCGGATCCCGCCGTTTCCGCGCCCGGGCGAGGCCCACCGCCCCCACGGTCATCGCGGTCCCGCCGAAGAAGCCCAGCAGCACCGGGGCCGAGCCCCAGGAATAGGGCGCTTCCCACCCCAGCAGGTAGTGCATGAGCGTGGCGCAGGTGGTGGAGGCGAGGCAGGCGAGGAACCCGTAGAAGGTCAGGTGATGCAGCAGGCGGCGGCGGTCGACGGGCTGGTCGTCGTCGTTGAAGCAGCCCATGCCGCCGCCATGCAGGTTGCGCAGGCGCCCCGCATCGGCCCCGCCCTCGGCCAGCGCGGCGAGGTCCGGGCCCCGGCCCAGGGTGGGCCCGAGCCCCCCCTCGACGTCCCGCCAGAAATTGCGGAGCCCCATGGCGAATGCGACCAGCGCCCAGAGGAACGCCGCGCCGAACAGCGCCGCCATCGCGTTATGGGGCATGATCGCATAGAAGGCGCCCGGGCCGGCCACCCGCCCGAACATCACGCCGGGATCGGCGAAGGCCATGAAGGCGAAGAGGAAAACCGCGACCGAGATCGCCAGCGCCCACATCACTTTCACGCCGTTCTTCTCGAACATCGGGGCCAGCGCCCGCGGCCAGGCGTGATCGGCGTAGGCGACCGGGCGCAGCGCCTCCAGCGTCTTGGGCACGTTCACCCCGAATTCGTGCGGCGGCGCATACTGGCAGTCGTGATAGCAGGCCCCGCAGCCATGGCAGAGGTTCGCGAGATGCCGCAGGTCCCCCGCTGCGAAATCCCGCCGCATCTCCATCGCCGGAAAGACCGCGCACAGCCCCTCGCAATAGCGGCAGGCGTTGCAGATCGTCATGATCCGCGCGGCCTCGACCAGCTCCGGCCCGCGCAAGAGCTGGTCGAGCGGGCGGGCATGGGCGGCCTCGGCCTCCTCCCTCGTCAGATCAAGCGACATGGGCGGCGGCCCCCTGCCCGGCCAGACGCCCGAAGACCGAGCCGATGGTCATGCCGATCCCGGCCAGATAGCCTTTTCCCAGCACGTTCCCGGCCATGATCTCCCCCGCCGCATAGATGTTGTCGTAGGACCCGCCGGCCGCCTGCTGCACCCGCGCCTCGCGGTCCACCTTCACGCCGAGATAGGTGAAGGTGATGCCGGGACGCAGCGGATAGGCGTAGAAGGGCGGGCGCTCGATGGTGCGGGCCCAGTTGGTTTTTTCCGGGGTCAGGCCTTCGGTCCGGCAGCCGTCGAGCGCCGCCGGGTCGAAGTCCCCGGGGCGCACGGCGGCGTTGAACGCCTGCCACGTCGCGCGCAGGCGGTCGGGGGGGAGGTTCAGCTTCTCGGCCATCTCCTCCATCGTTCCCGCCACGATGGGCGGGAAGATCGAGGGCATGAACAGCTCGATCGAGCGGCTGTCGATGATCGCGTAGGCTTCCTGGTCCGGCTGCGCCGCGACCAGCCGGCCCCAGATGGCGTAGCGCTTGGGCCAGAAGTCCTCGCCCTCGTCGTAGAACCGTTCGGCGGCGCGGTTCACCACCATGCCGAACACGATGCAGTCGAGACGCGTGGCGATGCCGCCGTCGAACTGGGGGGCGCGGGCGTCGATGGCGACGGCGTGGCACTGGTCCGGCTCGCCCACCGGCTGGGCGCCGATGTCGAGCAGGGTGCGCAGCAGCGAGCCGCGATTGTAGGGCGTGCCCCGAATGCGAAAATTGCGGGCGGCGGGGCCCCAGTATTCCTCGAGCCACTCGATATTGGCCTCGAAGCCCCCGGCCGCCGCCACGAAGGCGCGGGCGGGGATGCGGTGCTTTTCACCGGCGAGCGTCACCTCGGCGGCGCGGAACGCAGGCCCCTCGATCTCCACCCCGGTCACCTCGGCGTCGTAGGCCACGCCCACGCCCTCCGCCTCCGCCGTGCGGTAGAGCGCGTTCATCAGGCTCTTGCCGCCGCCGAGGAAGAAGGCGTTGGTCCGCCCCAGGGACAACGATCCGGTGAGGCTCGGCTGGAAGCGCACGCCGAGCGACGACATGTAGTCCCACAGTTCTTTCGAGCGGTTGAGGGTGAATCGGGCGAGCTGCTCGTCGGTCCGGCCCCCGGTGACGCGCAGCAGATCCTCCCAGAACTCCTCCTCGGGATAGGGGCCGGTGAGGACCTCGTTGGGCGCGTCATGGGCGACGCGCATGTTGCGGGTGTGGCGGGTGTTGCCGCCGCGGTAGAATTTGGGCGCGGCCTCCACCACCAGCACCTTGGCGCCGGCGCGCCGGGCGGTGATGGCGGCGCAGAGCGCGGCGTTGCCGCCCCCCGCCACCAGCACATCCCAGTCCCGGGCGAACAGCGCGGTCATCCGCGGTCGACCACGCGGGCGAGCACCGGGAAATATTCGTCGCCAAAGCCGGCGTCGCGGGCGATCCGCATCCGCGACTGCGCCAGTTCGGCCCCGGGCGCGCCGATGCCCAGCTCCGCCGCAAGATCCAGCGCGTAGGACACGTCCTTCAGCGCATAGAGCGTCGGGAACGCGCCCTTCGGGAACTGGTCGGGGATCATCGCCTTCGCCCCGTGATTGCGCAGCGCGAAACTGTCGGCGGAGCCCTTGGAGAGCGTGTCGAACAGAAGCCCCCGGTCGACGCCGGCGCCCGCGCCCAGCGCCAATGCCTCGGACAGCGCCACCACCGTCTGGAACAGCACCATGTTGTTGAGGATCTTCACCACCTGCCCGCAGCCGATCCCGCCGCAGCGGGTGACGTCGGACGCGGCATGGCGCAGCCAGGGCTCGAGCCGGTCGAAAAGGTCGGGCTCGGCCCCGACCATGATCGAAAGCGTGCCGTCGATGGCGGCCTGGCGGGTGCGGGCGACCGGGGCGTCGGCCATCTCGACCCCCTTCGCAGCCAGCCGGGCGGCGAGGTCGCGGGTCAGCCCCACCGGGGCGGTCGAGGTGTCGACCACCACCTGCCCCGCCCGCGCATGCTCCAGCAGCCCGCCCGGCCCGGCCACCACGGCCTCGACCTGCGGCCCGCCGGGCAGCGACAGAAAAATCAGGTCGCAGGTCGCGGCGATCTCGGCAACGGAGGACGCGATCTCGGCCCCGTCGGCGCGCATCCGCTCCAACGGCCCCTCGGCCAGGTCGAACACCCGGAAGCGGCGCCCCGATTTCATAACCATGTTGCGGCAGATGGGTTCGCCCATCACGCCGAGCCCGATGAAGCCGATGACGGCGGTGTCCTTCACGCGGGTCCCCTCCCTTCGCGCGCCACGAATGTCACGCCCGCCCCGGCGCACGGGCGGGGGGAGCGACGCGCCCCCTCCCGCATCGAAAGGGGCGCGCCTCGGCGGCGGGAAAGGCTGGCGCGGGCGGCGGGACCCCGAAGAACCCGCCGCCTCGCCTCAGCCCTCCGCGTCGCCGGGGATGATGAGCGCGTCCACCGCGACGATGTCGTCGCCCCGGCAGATCAGCGGATTCACGTCGAGCTCGGCCAGCGCGGCCCCCGCATCGGCGGCGAATTCGGAGACGCGGGCCACGATCTCGGCCAGCTTCGCCTTGTTCACCGGCGGCAGGTCGCGGAACCCGTCGAGCACCGCGGCGCCGCGCAGGCGGGCGAGCATCTCGCCGGCCTCGTAGGGCGTGACCGGAGCGGGCGCGGCGACCGAGTCGCGCATCAGCTCCACCATCACGCCGCCGAGGCCCACGACGACGACCGCGCCGAAGGTCGGGTCGCGGCGCGCGCCGACCACGATCTCGACGCCCGCCGGGGCCATGCGCTGGATCAGCACGCCCTCGATCCGCGCGTCGGCCTTGTAGGCCTTCACCCGGTCCATCATCGCGTCGAAGGCGTCCTTGACGGCCTCCGACGATTTCAGGTTGAGCGCGATGCCGCCGGCTTCCGTCTTGTGCGGCAGGTCGGGGCTGTCGATCTTCATCACCACGGGGAAGCCAAGCGAGGCGGCCATGTCGGCGGCGGCCTCGGCGGTCGCGGCGGACTTCTCCTCGATCACCGGCACGCCGTAGCCGGCGAGGATGGCCTTCGCCTCCCGTTCGGTCACCGGGGCGCCCTTGGCGGCGGCGAGCGCCTGGCCGATGCCCTCGGCCGGCTGGGTCAGGCGCGGCTTGTCGACCGGCTCGACCTTCTGCGCATGCAGCCGGGTCCATTCGCGCACCGCGACCATGGAGTGCCGGGCGGAGCGGAAGATGGCGAGGTTGCCGGCCTGCGCCACCTCCTTCGCCCCGTAGCCTTCCAGCCAGCCGGAAAGCCAGGGGATGACGATGACCTTGCCCGCCGCCGCGGCCAGTTCGTCGAACAGCTTCAGCCGGTCGATGGACGGCGCGGTGACGTTGGGATGCGGCACCATCATCAGCCCGTATTCCTTCTGGCCGAGCATGGCGGTGACGCAGTCGACGAGGCTCTGGCGGTCGTTGATCACCTGGGCGGTCACGTCCACCGGGTTGGCGGCCGAGCCATATTCCGGGATCTTGGACTCGAGGATCGCGCGGACCTCGGCGTTGGGTTGGGGCAGGCCCACCCCCGCATCCTCGGCCGCGTCGGTCAAAACCACGCCGGCGCCCCCCGAGGTGGCGATGATGGCCACGCCCTCTGCGCCCTCCACCGGCTTCGCGGCCTTGGCGAGGAACTGGGCGGTGTCGATCATCGCCTCGACCTCGTCCACGAACACGCCGCCGGCGCGCATCACCATGGTCTTGTAGGCCTCGTGGCTCCCCGCCAGCGAGCCGGTATGGGAGGCGGCGGCCTTCGCCCCGGCCTCGCCGCGCGCCATCTTGTTGATCACCACCGGCTTGCCGGCGGCATGCGCCTTCTTGATCGCGGCCTCGAGCCGGGCGCCGTCGGGCACCCCCTCGATCACCGCGGCGATGGCTTTGCAGCCGTCATCCTCGGCGAGATAGGAGATGCAGTCGGACACGTCCACATCCGACGAGTTCCCGCAGGCCAGCATATGCGACAGGTGATGGCCGTGCTTGGCCGACTGGTGCAGGGCGAGGCCGAGCGCGCCGGACTGGGTGACCAGGCCCACCCGACGCTCGGAGGCGGGGCGGGCGTAGGTCTCCTCGAAATCCATGCCGTACATGAAGGTCACGCCGGCGCCGATCGCGAAATTCACGAAGCCGATGGCGTTCGGCCCGATGATCGGCATCCCGGCGTCATGGGCCATGCGGGCGTTGGCGCGCTGCAGCTCGGCGTTGTCGCCGCCCATCTCCGCGAAGCCCGAGGCGTAGATCATCACGCCGCCGCAGCCCTTGGCGATGCATTCCTCCAGCAGCGGCCCGATCGCCTCGCGCGCGGTGACCAGCACCACGCAGTCGGGCGCCTCGGGCAGCGAGGCGATGGAGGGGTAGCATTTGCGCCCCATCAGTTCCTCGTAGCGCGGATTGACGAAATAGATGTCGCCCTGGAATTCGCCGAGGTTTTCGAAGGTCCGCTGGCCGAAGGAGCCGACGCGCTGCGAGATGCCGACGATGGCGATGGAGCGCGGCGCGAGCAGGCGCTTCATCTCCTCGCCGCGGTAAAGACGGCCGCCGGCGCTCATGCCCGGGCCCCGCGGGGCCGGGCGGCGCGCGCGATCACGCGCAAGGTTGCAAGCGGGACCGCGACGGCGGTCTGACGCGAAACGGGCATTCCAGTCCTCCCTGACATCCGGGGGCGTGGGCCTCGGGCGGATCATGGTCCGCTTGCCGCACCGGATGTTCTGTTTTTCCGGAGGTAGCACGGCGCTCCCCCCCGGGCAAGACGATCCGTCAGGCGCATCGTTAAGGCAAGCATAGGAAACCGCGGAGGGAGCCGCGCGACGACCGACCCGAGGGCCGCGCCGGGGCGCCCGCGCGGC
>NZ_JBSRTQ010000067.1:0-22873 GCF_055129145.1 Albimonas sp.
GGCGGCGGCGGCGGCCGACGCGGTCCGCGCCGCGGGGCTGACGGTCGGCCCGGTCGCGCCCGACGCGCTGATCCTGCGCCCCGGGGTGCTGGAGCCCGCGGAGGATGAGGCCGACCCGCAGGCCCGCGCCGCGCAGGACGCGCTGATCCTCGCCGACGGGGCGACGGCGCTCGACGCGCTGGCCGCGGCGCGGGAAGCCGAGGGCGCGGCGCTGCAGGGCATCCTTTCGGCCCAGATCGACCGCATCGCGGCGTTGACCGAGACGGCGGAGGCCGCGGCCGCCGATCGCGCCGCCGCCGCCGGCCCCGTCCTGACCCGCAAGCTCGACGCGCTGATCGCCGCCGGCGCGCCCGCCGAGCTCGGCCCCGACCGGCTGGCGCAGGAGCTGGCGCTGCTGGCGGTGAAAGGCGATGTGCGCGAGGAGCTCGACCGCCTGCGCGCCCATGCGACCGCCGCGCGAAAGCTGATGGCGGCGGGGGGGCCGGTGGGCCGCAAGCTCGAGTTTCTCGTCCAGGAGTTCAACCGGGAGGCCAACACCTTGTGTTCCAAAGCCGATTTCAGTTCCCTGACCGAGGCGGGGCTGGAGCTCAAGACCGTCATCGACCAACTGCGCGAGCAGGCGCAGAACATCGAATGATCGACGTGGCTGCGCCCCCCGCCCCTGAAGACGTCGCCGAGGCCCGCCGCCGGGCCGAGGCGCGCCGCGGCATCCTGTTCATCCTGTCCTCGCCTTCGGGCGCCGGGAAATCCACCATTTCGCGCCGGCTGCTGGCCGACGATCCGGAATTCTCCTTCTCGATCTCCGCCACCACCCGCGCGCCGCGGACCGGGGAGATGGACGGTCGCGAGTACCATTTTCGGTCCCGCGAACAGTTCGAGGCGATGATCGAGGCGGGCGAGCTGCTGGAACATGCCGAGGTGTTCGGCAACCTCTACGGCACGCCGCGCGGCCCGGTCGAAGCCGCGCTCGAGGCCGGGCGCGACGTGCTCTTCGATGTGGACTGGCAGGGCGGGCAGCAGCTGCGCAACTCGGCGCTGCGCGAGGCGGTGGCGTCGGTGTTCATCCTGCCGCCTTCCATCACCGAGCTGGAACGTCGCCTGCACGCCCGCGCCCAGGATCCCGACGCGGTGATCGCGCACCGGATGGCGCGCGCCCGCGACGAGATCAGCCACTGGGACGCCTACGATTACGTGCTGATCAACGACGATCTCGACCGCTGCGAAGCGGAGATCCGCATGATCCTCGCCGCCGAACGCCTGCGCCGGGCCCGTCGCCCGGGGCTGGTGGGCTTCGTGCAGGGGTTGAACCGGGAATTCCAGGAAAGGAACGGCTGATGCCGATTTACGCGCTCGACGGGGTGAGCCCCGAGCTGCCCGAGGATGGCGACTACTGGGTGGCGCCCGGCGCGCAGGTGATGGGGCTGGTGACGCTGGCCGCCGGCGCTTCGGTCTGGTTCAACGCCGTGCTGCGCGGCGACAAGGAACGGCTGAGCATCGGCGAAGGTTCCAACGTCCAGGACGGCTGCGTGCTGCATGCCGATCCCGGCGTGCCGCTGAGCGTGGGGGCCGACGTGACGGTCGGCCACAAGGCGATCCTGCATGGCTGCACGGTAGGCGACGGGTCGCTGATCGGAATGAACGCGGTGGTGCTGAATGGGGCGAAGATCGGCAGGGGCTGTCTGATCGGGGCCAACGCGCTGGTTACCGAGGGCAAGGAGATCCCCGACGGCTGGATGGCCATCGGCGCGCCGGCGAAGCCGGTGCGCGAGCTGACCGAGGCCGAGAAGGCGGGCCTGCGCGACTCGGCCCGACGCTACCGCGAGAACATGCGCCACTTCCGCGACGGACTGAAAGAGATCTGAACGCCCCGCCGCCGTTCGGTTCCGCCGATTGATTCGGCGCCGGGCGTTCCCGTCGCCCCGACGATCGCCATCGCGCGGCCGGCGGGGCGAATGCCTGTTCGCGGCAGCCCGGACGCGCCGGGTCAGATCCCGGCCGGCATGACCGTGCGCAAGGCGACGCCGGTCTCGGTCTTGCGAAAGTCGATGATCACGCCGGCGGCCCGGGCATGGGCGGCGGCGGCGAGGTAGTGGGCGTCCCGCGGTCCCGCCGGCGTTTCCGCAGACCGGCCTGCGAGCCAGCGCTCAGCCTCCGGCGAGGGCGCGACAACGGGGCCGCCGGCGATCACGTCCAGCATCGTCGCCCCGGCCTGGTCACGGTTGACGGTCACCTCGATCCCGCCGCCACGCGGCAGGCAGGACACGGCGATCTGCAGGAAATTGCACAGCAATCGGGCGCTGGCGCGGGTCGTTTCACCGCGCGCGTCCGCCCAGACCAGCTCGGGCCGCTGGAAGCCGAACCACAATCGCGCGGTGCGCTGCAGCGCAGGCAGGCCCATGGCGTCGCCGGGCGGCGCCGCCCCGAAGGCGAGCCGGAGGAACTGGAGACTGGCAGAGGCCATCTGCGCGCTGCGTCCGATCAGCTGAAGCTCCGCCCCGTCGGCGCCCGGCGACAGCTCCTGCATCAGCTCCACCCCGTTGCCGATGGCGCCCACCGGCGATATCAGGTCATGACAGATGCGCGACGCCAGCAGCGCCCCGAACTCCGCCGGATCGGGAAGCGCTGCGAGGGCGTCGGACCCGATCTCCGGGCGCAGGGGGGCGGCTTGGGTCATCGCGCGCGTCTCCTTCGAATGCACCGGCCGCAGGCTGGGCCGACGAGGTTAAAAATGAATGAATTCCTCGAACCCGGCGCCCGCGTGCGCCTGCCCGCCGCTCCTGACTGGGGGGTGGGACAGGTGCAGTCGGTGATCGGACGGCGCATCACCGTGAACTTCGAACATGCGGGCAAGCAGGTCATCGACGGCTCCCGGGCCGAGCTGGAACTTCTTTACGACTGAATGCTCGCTTAGGGCGATCAGCGCGTCAATCGCTCGCGCAAAAGCCTCTCCCGCCCCGGCGCGCCCTTCGCAGCGTCAGGCCCGAAGGCCGGTCACGGATCCGTCGCACAGGCCTTCGCCGGCCCGTTGCGCCGGGGGGCGCCTTTCCATATGGTCCGCGCGCGCGCCGCAGCCCGGCGCAGACAGGAGCTTGTCGCATGGACATCGACGCCGGTCGCTTCACGGTCCGCCTCGCGCGGGACGAGACCGACATCGCCGGCGCCCAGCGTCTGCGGTACCGTGTCTTCGTGGAGGAGCTCGGCGCCGCGGCCAAGGACGACGAACGCGCGTTGCGCCGCGAGATCGACGAATTCGACGAGCATTTCGAACATCTGGTGCTGATCGACAACGAATGCCTGTCCGAGGACCCGCTGGATCGGGTCGCAGGCGCCTACCGGCTGATGACCCGGGCCCGGGCGCGGGCGGGAATCGGTTTCTACGGTTCCACCGAATACGACCTCGGCAAGCTGGAGCGGCTGGACCGCGAGGTGGTCGAGCTCGGCCGCTCCTGCGTCGGGGCCGAGGTTCGCGGTGGGGCGGCGATGCACCTGCTGTGGTCGGGGCTCGGCGAATACGTCACCTCGCGCAAGATCGAGATCATGTTCGGCGTGGCCTCGTTCCACGGCGCCGACCCGGAACCGCTGGCCCATGCGCTGAGTTTCCTGCACCACAATCACCTGGCGCCGGAGGACCTGCGGGTCCGCGCGCGCGACGACAGCTATACCGAGATGAACCGGATGCCGGCCGAGGCGGTGGACCGCAAGCTCGCCGCCCGCCAGATTCCGGCGCTGATCAAGGCCTATCTGCGGCTCGGCGGCTTCGTCGGCGAAGGCGCCTTCGTCGATCACGATTTCAACACCGTCGACGTGTGCCTGCTGATGGACACCACCCGCATGGTCTCGCGCTATCGCGATTTCTACGGGCGGGAGAAGAACGCGTGAGCCACGGGCCGGATCCGGCCGTCGACCCCGAAGCGACCAGGCCCCCCCGCCAGACCGCCGAGAATTTCCAGTGGCTGGGGCCGGAGCCGCCCGAATTGCCCAGGCCCGGTCTCGGGGGCAGGATCGTCGCCTGGCTGCGGCTCATCGCGGCGGTGCTGGGCACGGTCGTGCTGTTCTCGCTCTACCTGGTCCTCAAGGGCGTCGAGCGCCTCGTCGGCGGCCCGCGCTGGAAGATCGCGGTGCAGCGATATTGGGCGCGCTATGTCGGGCGCCTCGTCGGGCTGACCGTGCGGGTGGAGGGGCGGCCGATGCCCCATGGCGGGGCGCTGGTGGCCAATCACGCCTCCTGGTCCGACATCTTCGTGCTGCTCGGCGCGGCGCGGCTGACCTTCGTGTCGAAGGCCGAGGTGCGGGGCTGGCCGGTGATGGGCTGGATCGCCGCGCAATGCGGGACGCTGTTCATCGAGCGCAAGCGCTCCGCCGCCCGGGTGCAGGAGGCGGAGATGCGCGCCCGGATGATGGCGGGCGAGCGGCTGCTGTTCTTCCCCGAGGGGACGTCGACCGACGGTCGCCGGGTGCTGCCGTTCCGCTCGACCCTCTTCGCCGCGCTGACAGCGGAGGAGCTGCGCGAGATCGCCTGGGTGCAGCCGGTGACGGTGGTCTATCGCCCGAACCCGAAATCGGGCCTGCCGGACACGTTCTATGGCTGGTGGCGGGACATGGAGTTCGGCGCGCATCTGTGGTCGGTGCTGGCGCTCAGCTTCGGCGGCGAGGCCGACGTGGTGTTTCATGAGCCGATCCGCATCAAGGACCTTCCCGACCGCAAGGCGCTGGCCCAGCGCAGCGGCGACGCGGTGCGCGCAGGGCTCGAGGCGCGCATCCCCCATCCGCCGCAGCCGGCGAATGGCTGACCCCGCCTGACGTTTTTCGGGTTTTCGAGGCGCGGCCCGCGTCGGGCGGGGCGCGAGCGCGCCTGCGCTGCGCAAAAGCCGGGTGCGCCGCGCGAGGGCGGGCGCGGGGGGCTCGACGCCCCCCGCGGGCGCATCCCTCGGCCAGGTCGGGAAGGGGCGCGCGCCCTCAGCCGTCGAGCGCGGCCTGGAAGCGGCGCAGGTTGGCGACGAGGTCGCCTTGCCAGATCGACACGTCGGGGGCGATGAAATCGGCGTGGTCCGACAGCGCCGCGGCCTCGGACTCGCCGACGCCGCCATCGGCGACCGAGGGCGTCTCGATCATCTCGCCCCACCATTCGAAGAGATCGAGCGGCGCGGTCTCGCCGGCGCCCAGTCCCTCGGGCGCGGTGACAGGGCCGAAGAGCACGTAGTCGGCTCCGGCCTCGCCCGCGATCATGCCGTCATGGCGAAGCACGCCGCAGGCGACGCCGAGGATGGCGTCCTCGCCGATCTCGGCCCGGATCTTCTTCAGCGACGCCCCCTTCAGATCCACCTGCACCCCGTCGAGGCCCAGCGGCCGGACCATCCGGAAATGGTCGCGGATCACCAGCGCCACGTCGGCCGCGTGGCAGATGACGCGCAGCGCGTCGGCGGCGCGGCGGATGTCGTCTTCGGCCGCGCCCGGCATGTCGAGCCGCACGGTGGCCACCAGCCCGGTGGCGAGCGCCGCGGGCAGGGCCTCGGTCAACGCCTCGAGGTCCGCGCGGGGCGGGGTGACGAGGATCAGGCGGGCGGCGTCTTCGGAACTTTGGGTCATATCCGGGCCGATAGCGCGGACGCGCGCGGAAGGGAAGAGGGCGACGCGTCCTCCCGCCGTCCAGACGTGGCGCGAACCCGAGGCGGAAGGGGGCGTCGAGCCCCCTCCGCCTCGCCCGGCAGGCGCCCCTTTCGGGACGCCCGCCTCCGGGGCGCGGAGCGGGGAGAGGGGCGAGAGGATCGGCCGACCACGGGGTCAGCCGATCACGGGGTCGTCGGCGCGCCAGCGGCAGTCGTCGCGGGCGCAGACGCGGCAGTTGGGGCCGACCGGCTCGGGCGTCTCGCGAAGGCGGGGGGCGTAGACGGTGGCGGCCGCGGCCTCGCCGGGGAAGGCGGCGAGCGTCGCCTGCTGCTGGGGCGGACGGCCCCAGACCGGGGCCTCGGGCGGCTCGGCGCGCGCCACGAACACCGCGCGTTCGCCGGAGGGGAATTCGGCGAGCTGGCGCAGGGTGACGCCGGGCTGCGACAGCGCCCGGTAGAGCGCCCAGAGCGGGCAGGCCGCGCCATGCCGGGGCAGGGTGATCTCGGGCAGCAGCCGGCGCTGCAGCGCCACGCCGGCCGCGTTGATCCGCACATAGGCCGCCCGCGGCGCCGCCACGCCCTGCGAGCCCCCCCCCTGCGACCCGAGCGTGGTCAGCCGCCGCGCCGCCGCGTCGAAGCTCACGCCGAAACTCGCGGCCATGGCGTCGAGATCCCAGCCCAGCCGCCGCCCGGCCTCGGCGAAAGGCGCCGCCGGCATCAGCAGCGCGTCCACCGCGTATTCGACCAGCGCCGCCTCGGCCCGGCGTCGCGCCGCGCCGACGCGCAGGCGGGGGCGGGCCTCGATCTCCGCCTCCAGGGCGGGGCCGAGGCGCTGGCGGGCCACCGCCTCGGCCAGGGTGCGGCGGCGGATCACCGGCGGGGCCTCAGGGGGCGCCACGGAAGCGCCGCCGCCGGGCAGGGCGGCGCGCAGCGCCCCGTAGATCGCCTCGGGATGCGCCGCGATCCCGCCTTCGGGGGCGGGGGGCTCCAGCGTCTCGAACCGGTTGCCGGCGTCCAGAAACGCCTCTTCGACATCCTCCACCGGGGTCGAGGCCTCCGTCCCCTGATGGGCCACGTCGAAGAAGCGGGCGAGGTTTTCGGAGACCTCGGAGGCGCGGGTCGATTCGCTCAGCAGGATCTCGTGGAACCGCCGGCGCTGGGCGGGCTCGATGTCCTCCACCGCCTCAAGGATCTCGGAGGCCGAGCGCATCGCCGCAACATGGGTCAGCATCCGGTGCACGGCGTCGGACAGGAACGGGTCATGGGTGAGGCGATCCGAAAGCGCTTCCACCGTGCGGGCCGATTCGCGCCGGGTCGCCCAGGCGCGGGCGAGCGCCCGGCCCCAGGCCGGGTGCCGGGCGAGCAGGTCGCGGGCGGCGTCGGCATCCAGCCGGAGGTCGGCGTATTCGGGATCGGCGGCGATTTCGGCCATGCGGTCGGCGAGCCTTCGCTCCACCGCGCCGTCGAGCTCGGCCGGGTCGAGCGCCAGCGCGCGGGCGGCGCGCGCGACGAGGTCGGGGGAGGCGCGGCGTTTCTCGCGCTCGATCAGGTTGAGATAGGAGGCGGAGATGCCCATGCGCTCGGCCAGCTCCACCTGATGCAGGCCGGCGGCGCGACGGCGTTCGCGGATGCGCAGGCCGATCATCGGGGTGGACATGGGGCCAGGTCTCCGCGCTTCGGGCGCTTGCTGCGGTGCGAGAGGGTGGTCGGGCGGCGGGGCGCCGCGCGGGTCAAGCCGTTGCGCGCGCCGCCATTTTTACGCCACAAGTTGAAAATTGACAAGTTCGCACATGCAGCACGTCAAAAATTGACAAAAAAATCCAACAATAACAGCAACTTGTTGACATCTTGAACCGGCTGACGCATGGTCGCTTCGGGTTGACGCCCATATGCCGGCGCCGCGAGCCAGGGAGGCGAGAGCGGCGTCGGCCGGCCACGAACCCCGCATGACGCGCCGCCAGGACTCAACATCAAGGCGCGCCCCACGCGGCGCAGAGGCCGCAAGACGGGAAGACAAGACGGAAAAGGCCGAGGCATCGGACCCCGGTCGCCCAACGGGAGGATTAAAATGGCGAATTTCACCATCAGCCGCCGCAGCCTGCTCAAGACCTCCGCGGTCGCCGGCGCCGGCATCGCCGCGCCCATGGTCTGGTCGCGTCCGGCCTACGCCTACACCAACGAGCCGACGGGCGGCACGGTCACCCTCGGCTTCAACGTGCCCCAGTCCGGCGCCTATGCCGAGGAAGGCGCCGACGAACTGCGCGCCTACGAGCTGGCGGTCGAGCATCTCAACGGCGGCGGCGACGGCGGCATGCTGTCGACCTTCTCCTCCAAGGCGCTGACCGGCGCCGGGATCAACGGCAAGAAGGTCGCGTTCGTCACCGGCGACACCCAGACCAAGTCCGACGCCGCCCGCGCCTCCGCCAAGCGGATGATCGAGCGCGACGGCGCCATCATGATCACCGGCGGCTCGTCCTCGGGCGTCGCGGTGGCCGTGCAGGGGCTCTGCCAGGAGATGGGCGTCATCTTCATGGCCGGCCTCACCCATTCCAACGACACCACCGGCAAGGACAAGAAGGCCAACGGCTTCCGCCACTTCTTCAACGCCTACATGTCCGCCGCCGCCCTCGCCCCGGTGCTGAAGTCCAATTACGGCACGGATCGCAAGGCCTATCACCTGACCGCCGACTACACCTGGGGCTGGACCCAGGAGGAATCGATCGCCGCCTCCACCGAGGCGTTGGGCTGGACCACGGTGGAGAAGGTGCGCACCCCGCTCGGCGCGGGCGATTTCTCGCAGTATCTCACGCCGGTGCTGAATTCGGGCGCCGACGTGCTGATCCTCAACCATTACGGCCGCGACATGGTCAACTCGCTGACCCAGGCCGTGCAGTTCGGGCTGAAGGACAAGCAGGTCAACGGCAAGCAGTTCGAGATCGTGGTCCCGCTCTATTCCCGCCTGATGGCGCAGGGCGCGGGCGAGGCGGTGAAGGGCATCTTCGGATCGACCAACTGGCACTGGTCGCTGCAGGACGCGGGCTCCCAAGCCTTCGTGCGGTCCTTCGGGCAGAAATACGGCTTTCCGCCGTCGCAGGCCGCCCATACCGTCTACTGCCAGACCCTGCTCTACGCCGACGCGGCGCAGCGGGCGGGCTCCTTCAACCCCTGCGCCATCGTCGAGGCGCTGGAGGGGCTCGAGTTCGACGGGCTCGGCAATGGCCCGACCCTCTACCGCGCCGGCGATCACCAGTGCTTCAAGGACGTGCTGGTGGTGAAGGGCAAGGACAACCCGACCTCGCAGTTCGACCTTCTCGAGGTGGTGGACGTGACCCCGGTCGAGATGGTGACCTACCCGGTCGACCATCCGATGTTCGCCGGCGGCGAGCTGGGGCAGTGCAACCCGGGCGCGTGATCCGCGCCTGACGAGGCACGTCGTCCGCGCGTCAGCTGCGCGGACGGCGGCATCGGGGATCGTCGGCCGCGGAGTCTCCTCCCCGTCGCCGGCGGTCCCCAACTCGCTGAATCGGCTGCCCGAACGAACGGGCCTGCCAACGGGAGCCGGCGTGATGGACGCGATTATCCTCCAGATCCTCAACGGGCTCGACAAGGGCTCGGCCTACGCGATGATCGCGCTGGGCCTGACGCTGATCTTCGGCACGCTGGGCGTGGTGAACTTCGCCCATGGCGCGCTGTTCATGCTGGGCGCGTTCTGCGCGGTCACCATCAACGAGGTGCTGACCCTGCAGAGCGTCGTGCTGTCCGCGACGGAAAAGACCGCCTGGGGCACGCCGATGGAGATCCGGACCCCCTATGCGGAGGCCTGGTTCGGCGATGCCGGCGCCTGGCTGATCGACTGGTCGGTGCCGGCATCGATCGCGCTGGCGCTGCCCTTCATGTTCCTGGTGGGCCTGGTGATGGAGCGCGGGCTGATCCGCCACTTCTACAAGCGCCCCCATGCCGACCAGATCCTGGTGACCTTCGGCCTCGCCATCGTGCTGCAGGAGATCATCAAGGCCTTCTTCGGGGCCAACCCGATCCCGCAGCCCGCGCCCGACGCGCTGTCGGGCATGGCGGATTTCGGCGCCGCCATCGGCATCGAGGCGGGCGTGGTGGTGTATCCGCTGTGGCGGCTGGTCTATTTCCTCTTCGCCGCCGCCGTGATCGGCGCGGTGTTCTGCTTCCTGCGCTTCACCACCTTCGGCATGGTGGTGCGCGCCGGCATGGCGGACCGCGAGACGGTGGGTCTGCTCGGCATCAACATCAACAAGCGCTTCACCCTGATGTTCGGGCTCGCCGCGGTGGTCGCGGGGCTCGCAGGGGTGATGTACACGCCGATTCTCAGCCCGGACTACCATCTGGGCATGGACTTCCTGGTGCTGAGCTTCGTGGTCGTGGTGGTCGGCGGCATGGGCTCGCTGCCCGGCGCGGTCGCCGCGGGCTTCCTGCTCGGCATCCTGCAGAGCTTCGCCTCGATGAACGAGGTCAAGCAGATCCTTCCCGGCATCGACCAGATCATCATCTATCTGGTGGCCGTGGTCATTCTGCTCACCCGTCCGCGCGGCCTGCTCGGCCGCAAGGGCGTGATGGAGACCTGATCGAATGAACGCCAAGACCTCAGACAGCCTTCTGCTGATCGTGTTCTCGATCGCGGTTCTGGCCGGTCCGGTGATCCTCGCCCCGTTCGGGGCGGGCTATCCGGACCTGCTGCAGAAATTCGCGATCTACGGGATCTTCGCCATCGGCTTCAACATCCTGTTCGGGCTGACCGGCTATCTCAGCTTCGGCCACGCCGCGTTTCTCGGCGTCGGCTCCTACGCCGCCGTGTGGATGTTCAAGCTGCTGTCGATGAACATCATCCCGGCGGTGATCTTCGCGGTCATCGTGGGCGGGCTGTTCAGCCTGGTCATCGGCTTCATCTCGCTGCGCCGCTCGGGGATCTACTTCTCGATCCTCACGCTCGCCTTCGCGCAGATGTGCTACAATCTCGCCTATTCGGTGCTGACCCCGATCACCAACGGCGAGACCGGGCTGCAGATCACCCTGTCCGACCCCCGGATCCTCGACGCCGCGTCCGACACCGGGCAGTCGCCGGCGACGAACCTCTTCGGCTTCGACATGATCAGCACCTATGAGACGTCGTTCGCCGGCATGACGCTGATGTTCAACATGGGCTTCTACATCTGCGCGGCGATCCTGATCCTCAGCTTCTGGATCTCCATGCGCCTGTTCCGCTCGCCCTTCGGAATGATGCTGAAGGCGGTGAAGTCGAACCAGAACCGGATGAGCTACACCGGGCTCGACACCAAGCCCTACACGCTGGCGGCCTTCGTGATCTCGGGCATGTTCGCGGGTCTCGCGGGCGGTCTGCTGGCGGCGATGGACCCGCTGGCGGGGGCGGAGCGGATGCAGTGGACGGCGTCGGGCGAGGTGGTGCTGATGACCATCCTCGGCGGCGCGGGCACGCTGCTGGGGCCGGTGCTGGGCGCGGGGCTGATCAAGTATTTCGAGAACATCTTCTCGGCGATCAACGACAACGTCCTGCATGGCGTGTTCTCGTTCCTGCCTGACGGGCTCAATGAGGTGATCTCGGGCGTGCTGTCGCTGTTCGTGGGCGAGGGCTGGCACCTGACGCTGGGCCTGATCTTCATGCTGATCGTCACCTTCCTGCCCGGCGGGCTGATCGAGGGCGCGCTGCGCATCGGGCGGCTGTTCGGCGCCCGCAAGACCGACCCTTCCCCCAGCGAGGCGCGCCCGCGCCCCGCCCCGGCCGAATGAGGACGCGATGACCCCGATCCTGGAAGTCCAGAGCGTCAACAAGCGCTTCGGCGGGCTCAAGGCGCTCGACGACGTCAACCTCACGGTGATGGAGGGCACGGTCCACGCCATCATCGGGCCCAACGGCGCGGGCAAGTCGACGCTGCTCAACTGCTTCGTCGGGCGTCTGGTGCCCGACACCGGCACGGTGACCTTCGCAGGGCAGAGCCTGATCGGCCGCAAGCCCCACGAGATCAACCAGATGGGCGTTTCCCGCGTGTTCCAGACCCCGGAGATCTTCGAGGATCTGACGGTGCTGGAAAACGTGATGATCCCCGCGCTGGCGCAACGCGACGGCGCCTTCCGGATGCATGGCTGGCGCCCGATGAGCCGGGAGGCGGCGATCCGCGACAAGGCCGAGCATGCACTTGAAGACGTCGCCATGGCGGGCAAGCGGGCGATGACCGCGGGCTCGCTGTCGCGGGGCGACAAGCGGCGGCTGGAGATGGCGATGTGCCTCGTGCAGGACCCGCGCCTGCTGCTGCTGGACGAACCCACCGCCGGCATGGCGCGCGCCGACACCAACAACGCCATCGACCTGCTCAAGCGCATCGGCTCCGAACGCAACATCACCAAGGTGGTGATCGAGCATGACATGCATGTGGTGTTCAGTCTCGCCGACCGCATCTCGGTGCTGGCCCAGGGCCATGTGATCGTCGAGGACGCGCCCCAGAACATCAAGGGCAACATCAAGGTGCAGGAAGCCTATCTGGGAGGAGCCCATCTGTGACCGTCGTCGACGATCCCTATGCCGCGGTCCGCAAGACCCCCAATGCGCGCAACGCCGGCACGCCGCCGGCCTATTTCTCGGCCCATGACCTGCACGCCTATTACGGCGAAAGCTTCATCGTGCAGGGCGTGAGCTTCAACATCCATGAGGGCGAGATCGTCGCCCTGCTGGGCCGCAACGGGGCGGGCAAGACCTCCACCCTTCGCGCCATCGCCCGGCTGGACAACCCGGCGCTGAAGCATGGCGAGATCTGGCTCGACCACAAGCCGGTGCACGCGATGAAGGCGTTCGAGGCCTCCCAGCATGGCATCGCCCTGGTGCCCGAGGATCGGCGGATCATCGCCGGGCTGACGGTGGAGGAGAACCTCAAGCTCGCCCAGATCGCGCCGCCGATCGGCTGGTCGCTGGAGCGGATCTACGAGCTCTTCCCCCGCCTGGGCGAGCGGCGGATGCAGGAGGGCGTGACCCTTTCGGGCGGGGAGCAGCAGATGCTCGCCATCGGCCGGGCGCTGGCGCGCGACATCAAGCTCCTTCTGCTCGACGAGCCCTATGAGGGCCTCGCCCCGGTGATCGTGCAGGAGATCGAGCGCACCCTGGCCGAGATCAAGGCGCTGGGCATCACCACCATCATCGTCGAGCAGAACGCCATCGCGGCCTTGCAGCTGGCCGACAGGGCGATCATCCTCGACATGGGCACCGTGGTGTTCGACGGGACCGCGCAGGCGGTGCTGGACGACGCCGCGATGCGCCAGGAATATCTGGCGATCTGACGCCGCAGGGCGGGGGGCGCCTCCCGTCCGGCCGGATCAGGATGGCTCAGGGCCGGATGACCGGAAAGGCCGGATGACCCTGAAGGATGGCGCGACCCGCCCCCGCCCCATCCGTTAACCATAAAGGGCGCGCGACGCCCGACGGCGCGCGTCCGCATGACATGCAGGAGGACGACGCCATGACCGAGACCGTTATACCGGTGTCTCCCGACCTCGCCGAGACCGCCTCGGTGAACGCGGAGACCTACGAGACGATGTACGCCGCCTCGGTGAAGGATCCCGCCGCATTCTGGGATGACCACGGCCGGCGGATCGACTGGATCCGGCCCTATTCGACCGTGAAGGCGGTGGATTTCTCCTATCCCGACGTCTCGATCCGCTGGTTCGACGACGGCACGCTCAACGTCGCCGCCAACTGCATCGACCGCCATGTGGCGACCCGCGGCGACCAGACCGCGATCATCTTCGAGCCCGACGACCCGGCCGAGCCCGCCCAGCATATCAGCTACGCCCAGTTGAAGGACGAGGTCTCGCGCTTCGCCAACGTGCTGAAGGAACTGGGGGTCGGCAAGGGCGACCGGGTGGTGATCTACCTGCCGATGATCCCCGCCGCGGCCTACGCGATGCTCGCCTGCGCGCGGATCGGCGCGATTCACTCGGTGGTTTTCGCCGGCTTCTCCCCCGACGCGCTGGCCGACCGGGTCAATGACTGCGAGGCGAAGCTCGTCATCACCGCCGACCACGCCCCGCGCGGCGGCAGGTCCTCGGCCCTGAAATCCAACGCCGACAAGGCGCTGCGACGCTGCAGGGACTCGGTCAGGCTGCTGGTCTGCACCCGCACCGGCGGCCAGATCGATTGGACCGGGGGCCGCGATTTCCGCTATGAAGAGCTGGCGAAGACCGTCTCCGCCGAGTGCGAGCCCGAGGAGATGTCGGCCGAGGATCCGCTGTTCATCCTCTACACCTCCGGCTCCACCGGCAAGCCGAAGGGGGTGGTGCACACCTCCGGCGGCTATCTCGTCTACGCCTCGATGACCCATGAGCACGTCTTCGACTACAAGGACGGCGAGGTTTACTGGTGCACCGCCGATGTCGGCTGGGTGACCGGGCACAGCTATATTCTCTACGGCCCGCTGGCGAATGGCGCGACCACCCTGATGTTCGAGGGCGTGCCCACCTTCCCCGACGCCTCGCGTTTCTGGCAGGTGATCGACAAGCACAACGTCGCCATCTTCTACACCGCCCCCACCGCGCTGCGCGCCCTGATGGGCAAGGGCGACGACTGGGTGACGAAGGCCGACCTCTCCTCGCTGCGCATCCTCGGCTCGGTCGGCGAGCCGATCAATCCGGAGGCGTGGAACTGGTATCACCGGGTGATCGGCAAGGGGAAATGCCCGATCGTCGACACCTGGTGGCAGACCGAGACGGGGGGGATCCTGATCTCGCCGCTGCCCGGCGCGACGGCGCTGAAGCCCGGTTCGGCGACGAAGCCGTTCTTCGGGGTGGAGCCGGTGGTGCTTGACGACCAGGGGAACGAGCTCTCGGGCGCCTGCTCCGGCGTGCTGGCGATCAAGGACTCCTGGCCCGGCCAGATGCGCACGATCTGGGGCGATCACGCGCGGTTCATCTCGACCTATTTCGAGATGTTCAAGGGCTACTACTTCGCCGGCGACGGCTGCCGGCGCGACGACGACGGCTATTACTGGATCACCGGCCGGGTCGACGACGTGATCAACGTGTCGGGCCACCGCATGGGCACGGCGGAGGTCGAATCGGCCCTCGTCGCCCATCACAAGGTCGCCGAGGCCGCGGTCGTCGGCTATCCGCACGAGATCAAGGGGCAGGGCATCTACTGCTACGTGACCCTGATGGAGGGGGTCGAGGCCACCGACGCGCTGAAGAAGGAGCTGTCGGACTGGGTCCGGACCGAAATCGGCCCCATCGCCAAGCCCGACGTGATCCAGTGGGCCCCCGGCCTGCCCAAGACCCGCTCGGGCAAGATCATGCGCCGCATCCTGCGCAAGATCGCCGAGAACGACACCGCCAATCTGGGCGACACCTCGACCCTCGCCGAACCGGCGGTGGTCGACGACCTGGTGGCGAACTCGGCGCACCGACAGTCCGAAAGCGCCTGAGCAGGGCGGCGCCGGAAAAAAGGCCGGCCGCGGCGATGCGGCCGGCCTGCGCGCTTGACCTCGACGGCTGACTGTCCTGATTTGGGACGATGAGCGAGGGGCCTTGGACCGACGATGAAAATGACCTGATCGTTGCGGATTATTTCGCGATGCTCGAACGCGAACTCGCCGGCGAGCCGTTCAACAAGGCCGAGCGCAACCGCGCCTTGCAGCCGGTCCTGGGCCGCTCAAAGGGCTCCATCGAGTTCAAACATCAGAACATTTCCGCGGTGCTGCGCGGGTTGGGCGAGACCTGGATCCGGGGCTACACGCCGGCCTTCAACTTCCAGGATGCGCTGATCGACGCCGTGGCTCGTTGGCTGGCCCGGCGTCCGGACTGGCCCGCCGCCGCCGCGGGTCCGATGCTTCGGCACATGAAGGACGATGGCGCGCTATGGGTCGGACCGGCCCCCACCCTTTCCAACCAGCCGCCCCCCGATGAGCTGGAGCGAATGACCGCCATCGCCCGCCGCTTCGACGTGGCCGAACGCGACGTCCGCAACCGGGCGCTGGGCCGCGCCGGCGAGGCCCGCGCCCTGGCTCATGAACGCGCCGCCCTCCGCCTCGTCGGGCGGGACGACCTGGCGCGGCGGGTGGAGTGGGTGTCGGACAGCCAGGGCGACGGGCTCGGCTACGACATCGCCAGCTTCGAGCCCGACGGCGCCCCGCGCCTGCTCGAGGTCAAGACCACCAATGGCTGGGAGAGGACGCCCTTCCACATCTCGCGCAACGAACTCGCGGCGTCGGAGGCCGAACGCGCGCATTGGGTGCTGCTGCGCCTATGGAACTTCGCGCGGGAGCCGAGGGCTTACGCTCTGCGCCCGCCGCTCGCGGCCCATGTCTCGCTGATCGCCACCAGCTACGAGGCGCGGCTGAACTGAGCGCCAGGCGATGACCTCCAAGGTCATTGAACCGCGGCGGCTCCCGTGGCCGAGTGGGCGGATCAATGGGAGGAGGTCCAAAAACATGACCAACATGGCCGACCGCATGCCGTTCTCGAAACTGATGGGCGTGCAGGTGAGCGAGGCGACGAAGGAGCGGGTGACCGCGACGCTGGAGGTGCGCCCGGAGCTCTGCACCGCCGGGCATATCCTGCATGGCGGGGCGATCATGGCCTTCGCCGATGCGCTCGGCGCCATCGGGGCGGTGCTGAACCTGGCGGAGGGCAAGGGGACGACCACCATCGAATCGAAGACCAACTTCCTCGGCGCCGCGAAGGAGGGGATCACCGTCACCGGCGTCGCCACCCCGGTTCATATCGGCGGGCGCATGTCGGTCTGGCAGACGCTGATCACCCGGCCCGACGGCAAGAAGGTGGCGCTGGTCACCCAATCGCAGCTGGTGCTTTGAGGCGGGCGGGGGCGGAGACGGGCCGCGGCCGCATGTCCCCGCGCCGGCCCCTTTCCGCGGGCGCGCGCATCGTCATGAT
The DNA here is from genome assembly GCF_055129145.1 of Albimonas sp. NCBI lineage: Bacteria > Pseudomonadati > Pseudomonadota > Alphaproteobacteria > Rhodobacterales > Paracoccaceae > Albimonas > Albimonas sp. The sequence goes on from NZ_JBSRTQ010000067.1 coordinate 16,524, forward strand.
GGAGGCGCGCGCATCTCCCGCGCGCGCCTGCCGGAGCGCCCGCCCATGACCCCGTCCGCCTCCTCGACCTTCGACGCCATCGTGGTGGGCGCCGGCATGTTCGGCGCCGCCTGCGCCCGGCATATGACCGAGGCCGGGGTCCGGGTGCTGCTGCTGGGTCCGGACGAGCCGCTCGACCGGGCGTCGCATGGCGCCCCCTTCGCCAGCCACCACGATTCGGGGCGCATCACCCGCGGACTCGATTCGCGCGGCGACTGGGCGCGGTTGTCGCGTCGCGCCATCGCGCGCTACGCGGGGATCGAGGCCGCCTCGGGCATCCCCTTTTTCCGCGAGACCGGGGGCATGATGGCCGGGCCGCTGGACGGGTCGGCGACGAATTTCATGGCCAGCACGCTGGCGGTCGCCGCCGCGCAGGACATTCCCCATGAGCGCTACGAGGGCGCGGCGCTGGCCGAGGCCTTCCCGTTCTTCGCGTTTCCCGAGGGCACCGTCGCGCTGCACGAAGCCCGCGCCGCCGGCTGCATCGACCCGCGCGCGCTGGTCCGCGCCCAGATCGGGCTCGCCACGGCCGCAGGGGCCGTGCGCCACGTCTCCCATGTCGTGGCCATCGACGAAGGCCCGGCGGAGGCGCGCGTGCGTTGCGCAGACGGGGCGACGTTTTCGGCCGACAAGGTGATCGTCGCCGCCGGGGCCTGGTCGCGCGAGCTGCTGCCCGAGCGTCCGCAGGTCACGGTCTACGCCCGCACCGTGGCTCTGCTGGAGGTCGACGCGGCCGAGCGCGAGCGCCTCGCCGCGATGCCGACCCTGGTGTGGGAGCCCGCCGACCCGCGCGCCGCGCCCTATCTGCTGCCGCCGCTGCCTTATCCGGACGGGCGTTGGCGCATCAAGATCGGCGGGGATCCGATGGATCATCCGCTCGGCTCCGACGTCGAGATCGCCGAGTGGTTCCGCACCGAGGGCGACGCGGCCGTGCGCGACAAGCTGGTGGAGATGCTGTGCGAGCTGATGCCGGGGCTGCGCTGGACGGCCCTGGGCTCGGCCGCCTGCGTGACCTCGTTCACGCCCTGGAAGGCGCCGCTGATCCATGCGGCGGGCGAGCGGATCTATGCGGTGACCGCCGGCAACGGCTCGGGCGCCAAATGCTCGGACGAGATCGGCCGGCTCGGCGCGCTGCTCGCGCTGGGCGGGGACCTGGCGGCGGAGGGGTATGAGAGCGGCTTCGGCCCCGAGGGCTGAGTCGCGCGGCCGAGCGGGAGGCGCCCGGCCCCCCCCTCAGCCGTTCATCAGCTTGGCGACCTGCTCGGCGATCGGATCGACGGCAAGGGGGTGGATCTCGGCCCGCACCGTCTCGGGCGCGGCGACGCGTTTCCACTGGTCGCCCTGATAGATCTCGAACGGCCGGAACCGGGATTTGTAGTCCATCTTCGGCGAGCCGGGGACCCAGTAGCCGAGATAGACGTAAGGCAGGCCTGCGGCGCGCGCGATCTCGAGATGGTCGAGAATCATGTAGCTGCCGAGCGAGCGCCGCTCCTCCGCCGGATCGAAGAACGAGTAGACCATCGACAGCCCGTCGGAGAGCACGTCGGTCAGGCAGGCGGCCACCAGCACATCGGGCCCGCGTTCGCCGGCCGCGCGGTCGGGGCGGCGGCGATATTCGACGACGCGGGTGCGGACCGGCGTCTCCTCGATCATCGCGGAGAATTCGAATTCGTCCATCTCGGCCATGCCGCCATCGGCGTGGCGATGGTCGAGATAGCGGCGGAAGAGCTCGTACTGATCCTCCGTCGCCTGGGAACCTACGGCGACGCGTTCGAGATCGGCGTTGCGCGCCAGCACCTTGCGATGGGTGCGCCCGGGCAGGAAGCCGTCGACCGGGATCCGGGTCGAGAGGCAGGCGCTGCAGCCGGCGCAGGACGGCCGGTAGACCACGCCCTGGCTGCGCCGGAAGCCGCGCAGCGACAGGAAGTCGTTGACCGCGGCGGCGTCGGGGTTGCGCAGGGTGGTGAAAAGCTTTCGTTCCGCCCGACCCTCGAGATAGGGGCAGGGCTGGGGAGCCGTCACGAAGAACTGCGGCGCGATCTTTCCCTGATGGTGGCTCATGGACCTCTGCGAAACCTGGGGCTGCGAGTCGGGAGCCTAGCAGGGGGTCATCGTTCCGTCATCCGCGTTGCGCGCATCACCTTGCGGAAGGTCGGGCAGGGGGGCCGGGTGCGGCTTGCCGAACACGAACCCGCCCCCGGCGACGCGGCGGTCGGCGGGGGCGGTCATCGGGGTGGGGGCGCCGGCGCGCGGGAGGCGATCCCCTCGCGCGCGGCGGTGTCGGTCGATCGGGCCGCGATCAGGCGGCGGCGGTGTCGTCGCCGCCGCGGCGGCGCTGGTCCATGAACTGGTCGAACTCGGCCTGGTCCTTGGCGCGGCGCAGACGCTCCATGAAGTCCTGGAAGGCGGTCTGCTCGTCCTCGAGACGCTTGAGCGTCTCTTCCTTGTAGCTGTCGAAGGCGGCGTTGCCGCTCGACCGATACGCGCCCTGAGTGTTCCGCTTCCAGCGGGAGTTGCAGCCCTTGCCCATGCGTCCGCTCCAGATCATGTAGAAGAGAAAGGCGAGGCCCAGCGGCCACGCCAGGATGAAGAGGAAGACCATCGCGCCGATCCAGCCGGGTTTGCCCCAGTGATCCAGCGTCGCCTCGCCTCGCCTCAGCAGTTCCTTGATCCTGTCCATTCCATTCCTCGTGTGTCGATGTGAATGTGATTCACATTTACATAGATGGGCGATCCGCGCGGTGACGCAAGAGGCGCCCGTGAGATTTTCACGCGCGATTCAGGCGAGCCCGTCGCGGGGGAGGGGAGGGGGGACGTCCCGCCTCGCCCGCCGAGGGGGGCGGGGTCGGCGGACCGTCGGATCGCGCGGCGCGATCCGGGGCGCCGGGCCGTGCGGGCCCAACGGAAAACGCCCGCCGGCGCGAGGCCGACGGGCGTTGAGATGGTTCCGAGGGCGCCGCCCGCGGAGGGCTCAGCCGCCGAGCGTCTGGAGGTAGGCGATCAGGGCCGCCCGATCCTCGGCCTTCGGCAGGCCGGCGAAGCCCATCGCCGTGCCCGGCGCGAACTTCTTGGGATTGGCGATGAAGTGCTGAAGATTCTCGGGCGTCCAGACGTCGGCCACCTGCTCGAGCGCGCCCGAGTAGCCGAAGCCTTCGACCGCGTCCACGTCGCGCCCGACGACGCCGTCCAGATGCGGACCGGTGGAATTGGTGCCGTCGACCTTGTGGCAGGCCTTGCACTTGCCGAAGATCCGCTCGCCGCGGGCCGGATCGGCGGAAGCGAGCAGCGCGGAGAAGTCGACTTCCGGCTCGGCCTCGCCGCTGTCGGCTTCCTCGATCTCGAGCGCATAGGCGTATTCATGCTCGCCGCCATGTGCGGCGGGGTGAAAAATCTGGTCGGCGAAGAACTGAACGCCGAGATAGATCAGCAGAGAGCCGACCACGGCGCCCAGGATCTTGTTGATCTCCATCGAGTCCATAGCGTCCTGACCTCTTCGTATGCGTGGCCCCGCTTCCGCCGAAGGCCGCGTTCCAGACCTCATCGCAGGCGACCTTCGGAGGCCCGCGAGGGCGTGCGCGGAGCACGCCAGAGTTGCGGTTTCCTAGCGGCTTCCAGCCCCCGCCCGCAAGGCGTATAAGGCGCGACCCATTGACCGGAAAGAGGGCGGTTCCAATCCTTTGCAAGTTCTCTTGCGCGGGGGCGGGGCGACGTCCCCGAAGTTGGAGCCCATGAGCCAGCCAGACCGCATCGCCTTCCAGGGAGAGCCCGGGGCCTATTCCCATCTCGCCTGCCGCCAGGCCTATCCCGACCTCGATCCCGCGCCCTGCGCCACCTTCGAGGAGGCGATCGCCACGGTGCGCGCCGGGGACGCGAAGCTCGCCATGCTGCCGGTGGAGAATTCCACCTATGGCCGGGTCGCGGACATCCACGCGCTGCTGCCGGGGTCGGGCCTGTTCATCATCGGCGAGACCTTCGTGCCCGTGGCGATCCAGCTGATGGGCCGTCCCGGCGACAAGCTCGAGGACGTGCGCGAGGCGATGAGCCACACGGTCCTGCTCGGCCAGTGCCGCGACTTCCTCGCCCGCCACAACATCCGCCCGATCACCGGGGCGGACACCGCGGGGTCCGCCCGGCAGGTGTCGGAGGCGACCAGGCCCGGCCTCGCCGCGCTCGCTTCCGAGCTTGCGGCGGAGATCTACGGGCTCGATATCCTCGCGCGCGACGTGCACGACAACAAGCATAACGCCACCCGATTCCTGGTGATGAGCCGCCAGAAGATCGAGGCCGAGCCCTCCGCCCCCAAGGTGCTGACCACCTTCGTGTTCGAGGTCCGAAACGTGCCCGCCGCGCTTTACAAGGCGATGGGCGGCTTCGCGACCAACGGCGTGAACATGGTGAAGCTCGAGAGCTACATGGCCGGCGGCAGCTTCACCGCCACCCAGTTCCTGGCGGATATCGAGGGGCATCCCGAGGATGTCGCGGTGCGCCTGGCGATGGAGGAACTGGCGTTCTTCACCTCGCATCGCCGTATTCTCGGGGTCTACCCGGCGCATCCCTATCGGGAGCAGGTGTCGCTCGGGACCTGAGCCGGCCTGGCGCCCGTGGGAACGTCGCCTGCGGGCGCGGTTTTCCCCGGGCGTCCCGCGCAGGCGGGGCGTCAGGGGGTGGGGGCGTCGTCGCCATTCGCCGCGGGCGCCGTGCGGGCGCTCGCGGCCTGCGCCGCCTCAGCTCTGCCGGGCGCCGCGCTTTTCTTTCAGATGGGACTGGATGCGGCGCCAGCGCTGGGCCGCGTCCGCCTCTCCCATCTGTTCGTGCCGCGCGGCGCGCTGGGCCGCGGTGGCGATGGCGCGGGGGCCGAGCTGCTCATAGAGCGAACGGGCCTGGATCTCGACGTCTTCCATACGCATGGCGGGGTCTCCCTTCCAATGGATCTGGTCACGACATCCGGAGCCGGCGCGCGCGCCGCCTCCGGAGACGCAAGGTAAGGAGCCGCCGCCCGCCTGTGAACCCTTTTGCGGGATTTCTTCGCCCCTGGCCGCGATCCGCTGAAGCCGGGGTCAGCCGAAATCCGGGATCCGCCCGTCCACCCAGGCCTCCAGCACCGACCGTGCGATGGCGCCCTTGCGGGCCGGGGCGATGTCGGGATGGCGGCCGGCGAGCGCCTCGCGCATTTCGTCCCGCTCCACCCACATCGCGGCTTCGAGCTCCTTCTCGTCGATGCGGATCTTGTCGTTCAGCGCTTCCGCCGCGCAGCCGATCATCAGCGAGCCCGGGAACGGCCAGGGCTGGGAGGCGACATAGGCCACGCGGCCCACGCGGATCATCGCCTCCTCGTCGACCTCGCGGCGCACGGCGGCCTCCAGCGTCTCGCCCGGCTCCATGAAGCCTGCCAGCAGCGACCACATCCCCTTGGGCCAGATGGTCTGACGGCCGAGCAGCACGCGCGAGCCATGGGTGACCAGCATGATCACCACCGGGTCGGTGCGCGGGAAATGCTGGCCGCCGCAGGACGGGCACTCGCGCCGCCAGCCGCCGTTGGTCATCTCCGAGCGCGCCCCGCAGCGGGAGCAGAACGGGTGCGACTTGTGCCATTCCAGCACGCCCTTTGCGCTGGCGATATCGGCGGCGTCCTGGGTGGTGAGGCGGGACATGATCATGCGGGTGTCGAGGAAATGGTGATCCGCGGGCAGGTCGGGATGGTGGTTGACGGTCGGGTCGCGGAAGTCGCCCGGCGGGCCGTCGGGGGCGGACGGGTCCTTCCAGGCGGAGAAATCCACCGCGAAGCGCCCGGAGGGGCGCCCGTCCGGATCCTCGAGCCCGAGGAATACCGGGTTCGAGTCCATCCCTTCCAGCGCCGGATGCGACGTCGGCAGCCAGCCGAGCGCCAATGGCGCGCCGGGATCGCCGCCTTCGGGTGAGGCGGGCTCGACCATCAGCGGCTTGCCGTTCCAGATCGGCAGCACCCGGCCCTCGCGGTCATCCCAGAAGCGGCGGATGAGGGCCTTGTCCTCCCGCAGCCGGTCGGCGCGGTCGCGGGTCCCGCCCGCGAAGGTGATCGAGGCTTCGGCGATCATCGGTTCGGGCATCAGATCGGGCGTCTTGGCGGACATGGCGGCGGCTTCCCCCTCGGATTGGTTTGCGCACATATGGCCCGCAGGGGGCGCGAGGGGCAAGCGGGGAGGCGGCCGGGGGGCGGGCGAAGGGGCCTCGGCGGCCCCTTCCCGGATCGTGGCGCAGATCGTGGCGCGGCCCGGATCAGCCGGCGCGGCGGCGGCGCATGAGCGCGGCCCCGCCCAGCGCGCCGCCCAGCA
>NZ_JBSRTQ010000068.1:0-22648 GCF_055129145.1 Albimonas sp.
TGCGCGCAGCCCCCGCGCGATCCGCGCCGCCAGCCCCACCCCCTCATAGACCAGGCCGCTGTAGAGCTGCACGAGGCTCGCCCCCGCCGCGAATTTCGCCTCCGCCTGCGCCGCAGACGCGACGCCGCCGACGCCGACCAGCGGAATCTCGCCCCCCGTCAGCCGCGACAGCGCCGCCAGCACCGCGGTCGACCGCTCGAACAGCGGCTGGCCCGACATGCCCCCCGTCTCCGCCGCCGCCGCGCTGCGCAGGCCGTCGCGCGAAAGCGTGGTGTTGGTGGCGACGATGCCGTCGAGCCCCCGCTCCATCGCCACTTCGGCCACGTCGGCGAGGCCGGCGTCGTCGAGATCCGGCGCGATCTTCACCAGCACCGGCGTTCCGGGCGCCGCGCGGTCCCGCGCCTCCAGCGCCCCGGCGAGCAGCGCGTCCAGCGCGTCGCGCCCCTGAAGTTCGCGCAGCCGCTCGGTGTTCGGCGACGACACGTTGATCGTGAAGAAGCTCGCCAGCCCGGCGAAGCGGGTCAGCACCGCGGCGTAATCGGCGGCGCGGTCCTCGCTGTCCTTGTTGGCCCCGATATTCACCCCCACGATCCCCCCGGCGTTCGGCGTCCCGCCCTCCCGCCAGGCGGCGAAGCGCCGGGCGATCGCCTCCATCCCCTCGTTGTTGAAGCCGAAGCGGTTGATCACCGCCCGGTCCTCGGTCAGCCGGAACAGGCGCGGGCGCGGATTGCCGGCCTGCGGGCGCGGCGTGACGCCGCCGATCTCCATGAAGCCGGGGCCGGCGGCGAGCGACGCCTCCACGGCCACCGCGTTCTTGTCGAAGCCGGGGGCGAGGCCGACCGGATTGGGAAAATCCAGCCCGAACACCCGGCGCGCCAGCCCCGGGCCGGTCACCGGCCCGGTTTCCGGCGACAGCCCCGCCGCGTGCCGCAGGTTCAGCGCGCGCAGCGCCAGCCCATGCGCCGTCTCCGCATCCGCCCGACGCAGAAGCGCGAGGCCCGCACGCTCCACCGCCTCCGAAACGCCGCTCATGCCAGCGCCGGCAGCAGATGCGTCCCGTCGGGGCCGAGGCTCAGCGGCGCGATCCACGCCACAAGCGCGCCTTCGAGCCCCGCATGAAGATGCGGGAACAGCTGCCCGCCGCGCGACGGCTCCCAGCGCAGCGATTCGCCCAACAGCATGGAATCGACCGCCGCGAGCCAGAGCGGCGCTTCGTTGGCGAAGTGACGGGTGAGGGTTTCCGGCAACTGTTCATGTGTAGAGAAATGAATGAAGCCATCCTGAAGGTCGACAGGCGATCCTTTGAAAACAGGATCTTGCACCATTTCAGCGCACTCCTTCGGACGCAGCGCCTTGAACAGCAGGCGGTCCGTTGGTGTTTTGTTAATCATCTTGTTGACTCCGAAGGACCCATCGGGGTTCAGTTGAACGGTAAACCGATATCGGGTGGATGTCGGAGTAAGCGTAGCGAGTGGCGCCGATGATCAGAGTAGCGTTGCGGGCATAGACGTGACCGGGGGTGGCCAAAGTGGCCGCCAGCGGCCACCCCCTTCTTCCCCCCTCGGCTGATCCACCGATCGCTCCGGCGAACAGGATCGCTCACATCTCCGAAAAACCCCGAACTCTCGCGCGCCGTCGGCGTATCCGCCCGCGGTCCGGCCCCGGAGCTCGCCCCGGGACCGTCGCATCCGTTGCGAAAAGGCCGCCAGGCCTCAGAGCAGCCCTTCGGCCTTCGCCCAGGACTCGGTCGCGTTCAGCGCATTCTCGAGCGGGGCGAACAGGGCCCCGATCTCCTCTTCGGTGATGATCATCGGCGGGCAGAACGCCAGGCTGTCGCCGACATTGCGCAGGATCACGCCGCGCGCCGCCATTTCGGCCGCCATCCTGGCCCCGACCTTGCCGGCCGGCGCGAAGGCGGTCTTGCCCGACGCGTCGGGGGCGAGCTCCAGCGCGCCGATCAGGCCGACGCCGCGCGCCTCGCCGACCAGCGGATGGTCGAGATAGGACCGCAGCTTCGACTGGAACATCCCCTCGACCGAGCGGACATGGCCCAGAATGTCGCGCTCCTTGTAGATCTTCAGCGCGGCGACGCCGGTGGCGCAGCCGACCGGGTGGCCGCCATAGGTGAAGCCGTGGCCGAGCGTGCCGATCTTGCCGGAATGGGCCTCGATCGCGTCGGCCATGTCCTGGTTGATCGCCACCGCCGACAGCGGCGCGTAGCCCCCGGTCAGCTGCTTGGCCATCGACATCGACGTCGGTTTCACGTGGAACTTGTCCGACCCGAACCATTCGCCGGTGCGGCAGAAGCCGGTGATGACTTCGTCCGCGATCATCAGGATGTCGTGCTTCTCCAGGATCGGACGGATCGCCTCGAAATAGCCCTTCGGCGGCACGATCACGCCGCCCGCGCCCATCACCGGCTCGGCGATGAAGGCGGCGATGGTCTCGGGGCCTTCCAGTTCGATCATCTCCTCCAGCTGATGCGCCAGCCGGGCCGAGAACTGCTCCTCGGTCTCGCCCGCCTCGGCCTCGCGCCAGTGATGCGGGTTGGCGGTGTGCAGGAAGCGGTCGATGGGCAGGTCCCAGTCGAGATGATTGTAGGGCAGCCCGGTCATCGAGGCCGAGGCGATGGTCACCCCGTGATAGCCCTTCTTGCGGGAGATGATCTTCTTCTTCTCCGGCCGGCCGCGGGCGTTGTTGTAGAACCAGGCGAGCTTCACCTGGCTGTCATTGGCCTCCGAGCCCGAGGACTGGAAGATCACCCGCGCCATGCCCGGCGCCAGATCCTTGATCATCTCGGCGAGCTCGATGGCGGGCTCGTGGGAGCGGCCGCCGAAGAGGTGGTAATAGGGCAGCTTGCGCAGCTGGGCCGCGGCGGCGTCCGCAAGTTCCGCGTCGCCGAACCCGAGGCCGGCGCACCAGAGGCCCGACATGCCCTCGATGAACTGCTTGCCCTGGTCGTCGTAGACGTAGATGCCCTTGCCTTCCGCGATCACGTGGGCGCCGACCTGACGGTGCGTGGCGGCGTTGGTGTAGGGGTGGAGCAGGGCTTCCACATCCCGGGTCTGCATGTTGGTCAGGGGGGCGTTCATGGCGGTCTCCGGCGCGAGGGGGTCGTCCATCGCTACGCCCGCGCGCGCCGGCGCGTCAATGGAGGTGCGGGGGCGGGGCGGGTCCAGATGCCGCGGATCGATGGTTCCAGCGGCCCGAATGGGCGCCTCCGCGGCGCCGGGCCGGCTTGATCCCGCCGCAGGCAGGGGCCACCATCCGCCCTGCGCGACCCGCATGCCGAAGGCTCCCTGCCCGACACCGCCAGCCCGCGCTTTCGACCTGTCATCGACGCGAGGACCGACCCCATGCTCTCCCACGCTCTCGACCTGCTGATCGAGTTCCTGCCGTGGTACGCCGCGGTCTACGGGATCAACGTGGCGCTGTATTTCCTGACCGGCTGGGCGCTGATCGCCTTCCAGAACCGCTGGCCCGAACGCCGCATCCAGCCCAACCGCCGCGGCGAGAAGCGGCGCGTGCGCGAACAGAAGCAGTCGGTGCTGTCGCTGCTGGTCACCGGCGGGTGCCTCGCGGGCGGGCTTTTCGCCCAGCACAAGGGCTGGACCCTGTGGGCGCCGCTCGAGCTTTCGTGGTGGTCGATCCCGCTGATGGTCGTGGTCTCGATCGTGGTGTTCGACGCGTGGTTCTACTGGATGCACCGGTTCATGCACACCAAGCTGATGTATCGCTTCCATGCCGAGCATCACAAATCGGTCGCCCCCACGGTATGGAGCACCTATAACGACGACTTCGTCGACGCCTTCGTCATGCAGTGCTACTATCTTTGGGCGCCGATGGTCCTGCCGATCCCCGGCCTCGTGCTGGTCGCCCACCGGATCTACGACCATTTCAACGGCACCATCGGGCATTCGGGGTTCGAATTCTACGCCAACCCCTCGGCTCGCGCGCCCTGGCCGATGGTCTGCGTGACCTTCCACGACCAGCATCATTCCCGCTTCCGCTACAACTTCGCCAACTTCTTCTCGTTCTGGGACCGGGTGATGGGCACCATCGACCCCAAATACGACGACGCGGTGAAGGGGTTCGAGGCCATCGCCGACAAGCGCCCGGTCATCGGCCGCCCCGCCGCCGAGTAGCCGCACGCCGCCTGCGGCGGCCCGTCCCGTCCGGCGCCGACCTGCGGCCATGGACGCCGTGGAGCGGGAAAGCTAAGGTCCCGATACCGTCACAACGCGGCCGATTTCCCCGGCCGCGTCTTCTTTGAGAGGCGCACGCCATGCCCGGCATCATCGCGCTCGGGTTGTCCTACGTGTTCAGCCAGTTCTACCGCTCCTGCCTCGCGGTGCTCGCGCCCTACATGTCGGACGACCTCGGGCTCAGCGCCTCGGACCTGGGCTTCGCGTCGGGCGCCTGGTTCCTGGTCTTCGCGGTGATGCAGCTGCCCGTGGGCGTCGGGCTCGACCGGCTCGGGCCGCGGCTGACGGGCGGCGTGCTTTTCGGCATCGGCGGCGCCGGCGGGGCCGCGGTCTTCGCCTTCGCCGAGGGGCCGGTCGGCGTCGCCATCGCCATGGCGCTGATGGGCGCGGGCTGCGCGCCGGCGCTGATGTCGTTGTTCTACATCTTCGCGCGCAACTTCTCGATGGCCCGCTTCGCGACGCTCAGCTCGATCACCGTCGGCCTCGGCACGCTCGGCAACATCGCCGGCACCGCCCCCTTCGCCATGCTGGTCGAATGGGCCGGCTGGCGCGAGGCGATGATCGGCTTCGCCCTGATCTCCGCCGCCGTCGCCGTCGCGGCGCTGTGGCTGGTGCAGGACCCGCCGCGGGTCGAGGCGAAAGCGGGCGAGCGCGCCGACCGCGGCTTCCTCGAATATTTCGAGCTGCTGCGCATGAAGGTCTACTGGCCGATCATCCCGCTCGCCATGATCAACTACGCCCCCGCCGCCGGCATCCGCGGGCTCTGGGCGGGACCTTATCTCGTCGAGGTCTTCGGCGCCGACGCCGCCGCGGTCGGGCGCGCCACGCTGTGGATGGCCATCGCCATGTCGGTCGGGGCCTTCGTCTACGGGCCGCTCGACCGCATCTTCGGCACCCGCAAATGGGTGATCCTGGTGGGCAACACGCTGGGCGTGGGCGCGCTCGCGCTGCTCGGCTGGTTCCCGGACGTGTCCTATTCGGTCGCGGTCCTGCTGCTGGTCGCCATCGGCGCGCTGGCCGCGACCTACACCATCGTCATGGCCCATGCCCGGGCGCTCGCCCCCCTGCGCCTGGTCGGGCGCGCCGTCACTCTGATGAACTTCTTCGTCATGCTCGGCGTCGGCCTCGGCCAGGGCCTGACCGGAGAGGTGATCGAGGCCGGTCGCGCCGCCTCGGGCGTGGTGGCGGCCTATGGGCACCTGTTCCTGCTCTACGCCCTCGCCCTGACCGGCGCGCTCGCGGTCTACCTGTTCTCACGCGACGCGAAGCCCTGAGACCCTGAGGAGACGGCGCGAGCCATGGATATTCCCGCGCTGATGATCTCCTACGTGCTCAGCCTCTTCTACCGCAATTTCCTCGCGGTGCTGGCGCCTTACCTGGTGACGGACCTGGGCCTCAGCGCGTCCCAGCTCTCGTCCGCCGTCGGCGCCTGGTATCTGCTCTTCGCGCTTTGCCAGATCCCGACCGGCCTGCTGCTCGACCGGATCGGGCCGCGGCGGCTGGTCTCGGCCTCGCTGGCGCTGGGGGCCGGGGGCGGGGCGCTGGTCTTCGCCGCGGCCCAGTCGGCGTGGATGCTCTACCTCGCCATGGCGATGATCGGGGCGGGCTGCGCGCCGATCCTGATGGCCGGCATGTTCCTCTTCGCCCGCCGCTACGCGCCGCGCCGCTTCGCCACCCTGACCGGGGTGATGATGGGCATCGGCGGCTTCGGCAACATCCTGGGCGCGGCGCCGCTGGCCTGGGCGGCGGACGCCTTCGGCTGGCGCCCGGTGATGATCGCGCTCGCCTTCGTCGCCGTCGGGCTCGGCGCGATCCTGGCCGCGCTGCTCCGCGACCCGCCCCCGCTGGAGGCGCCCATCGCCGGCCGCGGCCTCAAGGCGCTCGGCTTCGGCGGCTTCGTGGAGCTGCTGCGCATGCCGGCCCTGCTCGCGATCCTGCCGCTGGCCTTCATGAACTACTCGGTCTCGGGCGGCATCCGCGGCCTGTGGTCGGGCGCCTATCTGGGCGAGATCCAGGGGCTGAGCGCGGTGGAGATCGGCCACGCCACGCTGTGGATGGCGATGGCGATGACCTTCGGCAACTTCGTCTACGGGCCGATGGACCGGGTGCTCGGCACCCGCAAATGGATGGTGGCGGGGTCGAACAGCCTCGGCTGCCTCTGCGTGGCGGCGCTGGCCTTCGCGGCCCCGGGGCCCGGCGCGGCGGTGGCGCTGATCGTGGCCATCGGCCTGTTCGGCGCCACCTACGCGGTGCTGATGGCGCATTTCCGCAGCTTCGTGCCGGCCCGGCTGATCGGGCGCGGGGTGACGCTGATCAACGTGTTCGGAATGATCGGCGCCAGCCTCGGCCAGTTCGTCACCGCCGGCCTCGCAGCCCCGGCGCTGGCGGCGGGAGACGCCGCCACCGCCTATCACCGAGTGTTCCTGTGGTACGCCTGCACGCTCGCCACGGCGCTGGCGCTTTACATGGTCTTCGCGCGGGACGCCAAGCCGGACGAAGCGGCTTCCTGACCGGCCCGGCCCAGACCGCCGCGGGCGCAGACGCCGGCGTCGCCTACGGGGCGCGGCGACTGCGCATGACTTCCTCTTGCGATGTGGCGATTTTTACGCAACGCTGATGGGGTACCGTGCGTAAGCTCAGGATTTTGTTCATGTTTATGAAAAGCAAGGCGGCGCTTCTGTTGGGCGCGGCGGCTTCGAGCCTCGTCGTGTCGCCGGCTTCGGCCCTCGTCTACGATCTGGCCCTGACGATCCACGGCGACGAGGTCGCCGGACCGATCGAGACCGACGGGGCGCGCAACGCGCGGATAACCGAGCGCCCGGTCGACTGGTCGCTGGAGCGACCGAACCTTGTCCAAGACCTGAACGCCGACGTCCCCGACATTGCAGCGTTCGGCTCCGGTCTCGGCGCGACCGCGGCTCAGCTGCTGTCGCATTTCGGCGTGAGCGGCTCGGTGCTGTTCCGCACGGCGGTTTCGGGCATGGGCGGTGGGCGGCTCTGCGCCGAGGACGAGGCCTGCGCCATGCCGCGCGCCTATGTCATGGTGGCCAGCATCTCGACCCGCAACATCCGCAACTAGGTCAGGCGGGACGGGGCCTGCGCCAAAGCCCCGCCCTCTCGTCAGGCCGCCTCGGCGCTTTCGGCCGAGACGATCTCCACGATGTCGGACATGATCTTGTTCAGCTCGAAATCCTTCGGCGTGTAGACCCGGGCGACGCCGTAGGCGCGCAGCTCGGCCGCGTCGCTTTCGGGGATGATCCCCCCGACGACCAGCGGCACGTCGTCGAGCCCCGCGGCCCGCATCCGGTCCACGACCTCCTTGACCAGCGGCAGGTGCGACCCCGACAGGATCGACAGCCCCACCACATGCGCCGATTCCTCCAGCGCCGCGTTGACGATCTGGGCGGGCGTCAGGCGGATGCCCTCATAGACCACTTCCATGCCGCAATCGCGGGCCCGCACCGCGATCTGCTCGGCCCCGTTGGAATGGCCGTCGAGCCCCGGCTTGCCGACCAGGAACTTCAGCCGTCGACCCATGCGGGCCGACACCGCCTCCACCGCCTCGCGCACCTCGTCCAGGCCCGAGAGGTTGTCGGGCGCCGACTTGGCCACGCCGGTCGGCGCGCGGTATTCGCCGAACACCTCGCGCATCGCCGTGCCCCACTCGCCGGTGGTGACGCCCGCCTTGGCGCAGGCGATGGAGGGGGGCATGATGTTGTCGTTGGACTGCGCCGCCGCCTTCAGCGCCGCCAGCGCCGCCGCCACCGCGCCAGCATCCCGCGTCTCGCGCCACTTGTTCAGCGCGGCGACCTGGCCCGCCTCCACATCCTTGTCGACCACCATGATCCCGCCGTCGCCGGCGGTCAGGGGCGAGGGCTCCGTCGACACGAACTTGTTCACGCCGATCACGACCGTTTCGCCCGACTCGATGCCGCGCAGACGCGACGAATTCGATTCGACCAGCTGCGCCTTCATGTAGTCGATGGCCTGCACGGCCCCGCCCATGTCGTCGATCCGCGCCAGCTCGTCCCGCGCCTGGGCCTTGAGCGCCTCCACCTTGCCCTCGATCGCCGGGTTGCCGTCGAAAAGGTCGCCGAATTCCAGCAGGTCGGTCTCATAGGCCAGGATCTGCTGCATGCGCAGCGACCATTGCTGGTCCCAGGGCCGCGGCAGCCCCAGCGCCTCGTTCCACGCCGGAAGCTGCACCGCGCGGGCGCGGGCGTTCTTCGACAGGGTGACGGCGAGCATCTCCAGCAGGATCCGATACGGGTTGTTCTCCGGCTGCTGCTCGGTCAGGCCGAGGCTGTTCACCTGCACGCCATAGCGGAAGCGGCGGTATTTCTCCTCCTCCACCCCGTAGCGATCCTTGCAGATCTCGTCCCACAGCTCGCCGAAAGCGCGCATCTTGCAGATTTCGGTGACGAAGCGGATGCCGGCGTTCACGAAGAAGCTGATCCGCCCGACCACCGTCGGGAAATCCTCGTCCGACACCGCGCCCTGCGCCTTCACCGTGTCCAGCACCGCGATCCCGGTCGCCAGCGCATAGGCCAGCTCCTGCGCCGGCGTCGCGCCCGCCTCCTGCAGGTGATACGAGCACACGTTCATCGGGTTCCACTTGGGAACCTCGCGATAGGTGTAGGCCGCGATATCGCCGATCAACCGCAGCGAAGGCGCCGGCGGGAACACATAGGTCCCGCGGGAGAGATATTCCTTGATGATGTCGTTCTGCACCGTGCCGGTGAGCTTGGCGACATCCGCCCCCTGCTCCTCCGCCACCGCGATATAGAGCGCCAGCAGCCAGGCCGCGGTGGCGTTGATGGTCATCGAGGTGTTCATCTGCTCGAGCGGAATGTCCGCGAACAGCGTGCGCATGTCGCCGATATGGGAGATCGGGACGCCGACCTTGCCCACCTCGCCCCGCGCCAGCACGTCGTCCGAGTCGTAGCCGGTCTGGGTCGGCAGATCGAAGGCGACCGACAGTCCGGTCTGCCCCTTGGAGAGGTTCGAGCGGTAGAGCGCGTTGGACGCGAGGGCCGTCGAATGACCCGCATAGGTGCGGAAGATCCAGGGGCGATCCTTGGAGACTTTCGGGGAGACTTTGGGGTCGGCGCTCATCTCGGGCCTCCTTCGCACGGGCGGGATTCGTGGCATTGTGCTGCGCTGCGGCGCAAATGTCATGCGACATGATCTTGCGCAACAGGGTATGCCATTGTCAGGAAATTTCGGCAACATTGTCCGGCGCGCGATTGCGGCGCATCCGGTCCGCAAACCAAAGCCGTGTCCGCGAAACGGCTTTCGCCGCCACTGAAAAACCATCGTCAGACGCGCGAATATGAGCGACGATGCCGCGGTGCACAAAGGGCTTGCGCGAACCTGCGAGCAATGTCATGCATCCCGGCGCCTGAAAATAGCAATAATGTTGCGCGTGCATTTTCGCCCCGCTCGCCCGGCAGAAGGAGACCGCCATGGCCCCGCTCGACGCCCCCGAGACCATCGTCGCTTACGATGCGCCGGTGAAAGACCTCTATGACGTGGGCGAGATCCCCCCGCTCGGCCACGTGCCCAAGACCATGCACGCCTGGGCGATCCGGCGCGAGCGTCACGGCAAGCCCGACACCGGCATGCTGGAGGAGGTGGTCCCGGTTCCGACCATCGATTCCAACGAGGTTCTGGTCTTCGTGATGGCCGCCGGCGTGAACTACAACGGCGTGTGGGCGAGCCTGGGCACCCCGATCTCGCCCTTCGACGTGCACAAGGCGGACTTCCACATCGCCGGTTCGGACGCCGCGGGCATCGTCTGGGCCGTGGGCGACAAGGTGAAGCGCTGGAAGGTCGGCGACCAGGTCGTGGTCCACTGCAACCAGGACGACGGCGACGACGAGGAATGCAACGGCGGCGACCCGATGTTCTCCCCCACCCAGCGCATCTGGGGCTACGAGACGCCGGACGGCTCCTTCGCCCAGTTCGCCCGAGTCCAGTCCCAGCAGCTGATGCCCCGCCCCCAGCACCTGACCTGGGAGGAGTCGGCCTGCTACACGCTGACCCTCGCCACCGCCTACCGGATGCTGTTCGGCCACCGCCCGCATATCCTCAAGCCCGGCGACAACGTGCTGGTCTGGGGCGCCTCGGGGGGCCTGGGCTCCTACGCCATCCAGCTGATCAACACCGCCGGCGCCAACGCCATCGGCGTGATCTCGGACGAATCCAAGCGCCAGTTCGTGCTGGACCTGGGCGCCAAGGGCGTGCTGAACCGCAAGGACTTCAACTGCTGGGGCCAGATGCCCACGGTCAACACCGACGAATACAAGGAATGGTTCAAAGAGACCCGCAAGTTCGGCGCGGCGATCTGGGAGATCACCGGCAAGGGCAACAACGTCGACATGGTGTTCGAGCACCCCGGCGAATCGACCTTCCCGGTCTCGGTCTTCGTGGTGAAGCGCGGCGGCATGGTGGTGATCTGCGCCGGCACCACCGGCTACAACCTGACCATGGACGCCCGTTACCTCTGGATGCATCAGAAGCGCGTCCAGGGCTCGCACTTCGCCAACCTCAAGCAGGCCTCTTCGGCCAACCGGCTGATGGTGGAGCGTCGGCTCGACCCCTGCATGTCCGAGGTCTTCCCCTGGTCCGACATCCCCGAGGCGCACATGAAGATGCTGCGCAACGAGCACAAGCCGGGGAACATGTCGGTGCTGGTCTCCGCCCGCACCACCGGGCTGCGCACGTTCGAGGATGCGCTGGAAGCCTCCCGGCGCTGAGCTGGCGGCGCCCCCCGCGCAGGGGGCGCCTGTGTCATCGCGAAACGGTCCCGAACGCCCGGCGATTCTCTCGAAGCGCCGGGCGTCAACGTATCGCGAAACCGGCACTCCATATATTTCAATGACTTGAAACGCAGGCCCTCACAATTTTCGGGGAATTTCGCTGGCGGCCGAAAAGCCTATTCTCTGGGCATGGCGAAATCGCGAAAAGGTTCGAACCGAAACAAAGACAAGCGTGCCAGGTCCGAACAGCGATCCGCGACCGGCAAGAAGCGATCAGGGCCACCCCTCCCTGGTTAAGATGGGCGCCGGCTTCCCCAAGCCTGCGTGGAGGGCGCGCGGCTACCCACCGTCGCACCCTCGGATTTCCATCGGCTTCGGCGACGACCGTTTTCCCCAGACGGGATCGTCGCCTGCCGGCGCGACGCCATCGGATGCAACTCAGCCGGAACGCGATCAGCGTTGCGTTCCTACCGGGAGGCAGGTTGCTCCTGCGTGCTGCGTAAGCCCCGGGTCATGATGGTGGCGTTCCGGCTGTTTCCTATTCCGCCCGGGTGATTCGACTCGCGGCGAGACATGAGGTTTTCAGCGTCGGCGGACATGGTCTCCGACGCAACGGGAGGCTATGCTCTGCTGATCCCCGCCTCCGGGGTGTCCTGAGCCTAGATGAAGCGCCTCCACGGATGACCGAACGCATAAAATCCATCATCGAAGGCCTTCCCGAGTTCCGGAAAGTTGAGGATATCCGACTTTTCGCGGATCTTGTGCGGGACGTCTACGACGTCGACCATGTCGTGTACGTCGTCATCTCGTTCGGGGGAGGGGCGACGTTCGGGGACTATCAGTTCGCCGAGATAACCTATCGCGCGGACTGGTCGCAACGCTACCTGGAGGAGAATTACAAGGAGGCGGACCCCACGGTCGTCGGAGCGGTGCAAAGCTTCACGCCCCTGGACTGGAAGCGACTCGACTGGAGCGCCAAGAAGCGCCGGAAGCTGATCCTCGAAGCAGTGGACGCCGGTGTCGGAAACCAGGGCTACACGGTTCCCGTGAGGGGGCCCAACGGCCAGTTCGCCGTCCTGACCATCAACAAGACATGCACCGATCGCGTCTGGGAACGGTATATCGCCGAGACGGCGAGCGACTGGCTGCTCGTCGCCAACTTCATTCATCAGAAGGTCCTCGAGATTTTCGATGTGAAGAACGAGCAGCTATACGTCGCCTTGTCTCCGAGGGAGAGGGACGCCCTCGCGATGATCTCATCGGGCAAAAGCCGAACTCAGATTGCTGACCAATTAAAGATCTCTGAAAATACCCTTCGGGTTTATTTAGATTCGGCGAGGAACAAGCTCGGCGGTCTGAATATGCCCCATGCTGTCGCCATCGCAGTGCGAACCGGCATAATAAACATCTGAATACCGCAAGAATTAGACTCATATATTCACGGAGCATTCATCTGCTCCGTGAGAACTCATGGTTACTGTCTTTCCCCAGGAGGCTGACACCATGATCCGCTATGTCTATGCTCACGAACTTCACAAGTACCCCTCGCTCGTCGATCAGATGTTTAGGGACCGCGCCTCCCAATTCCGCGATCGTATGAAGTGGGATGTCACCGTCGATGAAAACGGTTGGGAGCGCGACCAGTACGATACTCTGGCACCCCTCTACATCATCTACGAAAACGCCGATGGTTCCCATGGCGGTTCGGGGCGGCTGATGCCGACCACCGGACGCACCATGATCGGCGAACATTTCTCCCACCTGACCGACGGCGTCGTCATCCAGTCGCCGACCATCTGGGAAATCACCCGCCTTTGCCTCGCCCCCACGGTGAACACGCGCCAGGAGGCGATGAAGATCACCTCGTCGCTGCTGCTCGCCGGCATCGACGCCGGGCTGCGCTTCGGCCTCGAATTCTACGTCGGCGTGTTCGACGCGCCGATGCTGCGCATCTACAAGGGTCTCGATTTCGCCCCCGACGTGATGGGCCGCTCCGGCGAGGATCGCCGCGCGATCTGCGCCGGGCTCTGGCCCTGCACGGAAGAGGTGCGTGAGAACATGGCCCGCAAGGTCGAAGAGCACCAGGACATCGCCGACGCCGCCGCGCGCCTGGAATTCGTCGTCGGGTCCTGACCCATCCGCCCCTGGGAGGCGGTCCGCCCGATCCCGAGCCCCCGCTCGGGGTCGGGCGCGGATCCCGGCTCCCCGTTGATGACCGACGCTCGCGCCAGGTGGCCGCGCGCGTGACCCCGGCCGAGGCGTCCGCTGACCTGCGGGCGCCGGCCAGACCGGCGGCGCCCTGCGCCCGTCCCCAAGACCGCCCAAGAATTCATCGCCTGTTCAAGGCGTTGCAGGTCCCGGCCCGCCGGGACACGGCCCCCTTGCGCGACCGCGTTCCCCGACGCGACGCGATCCGGGGCAGCCCAGGCGCCCCGGATTCGGGGCGCGGCCTTCGCGCGGCGCGTCCGCGCGATGGAGGAGGCCCGGACCGCAGCCCCCGCCCGGGCGGCGCGCGACCGGATCGCGGCGACCCCGCGCCTCCCTTCGCCGCGGCGGCCCCTCCGGGCCGCGCGCCCCTGCCTGAAGCGCCCGCGCGTGATCACGCCCGGGGCCCCGCCGCCGCGTCCCTCGCGGCCGCCGCAGGGCTTCGGGAGAATCGGACCGACTGGAAAGGAGCGCCCCACAGCCCATAGGACCCCCAAGCGATTCAGGCGCTTGCCCTCTTCGCCTCGCCATATCTGGGGAGGAAGAATCGGCGAATGTCGCGCGATCCCCGCTTTCGGCAGCATGAACACCAGGGAACAGGCCGGGCGCCCGAACGTCCGCTCCGCTCCCGGGGAAACATATGCCTGAAGGAGGCGATCATGGCTCAGGACTGGATCATCGACGTGCTGGCTGACCTGCGTCAGTACGCGATCCGGAATTACCACGTGCGGCTCGCCGAACAGCTGGACGACGCGATCGTGGTCGCGGCGGCGGAGATTCGCGCAGCTGATTCGGCCTCGGAGGCCGCTTCTCGGCGCGGATTCGGCCTGATATCGGGCCCGTTCGCCCCCATCGCCGCGTTTTCGCGCCCCGGAGAGGAAAAAATTTCGCGGCCGATCTGATCCGGGTCGGTCTCCGTCATCCTGTCGCGATTAGTTGCGCGACGGGCGGAATACTTGCGCCGCGCGCACGGCCCCCGCCCCCCCCCGGGCGGGGTCCGGACCCGTTTCGGACGGCGGATAACAATTTAAGGTTGTTTGTTTTCGACCTCCCGCTACTCTGGGCCGACAAGCGTGAGGCGGCCCCCGGGGCCGCGCTTCCGGGACAGAAACGACGCGAGGCCATGGGGCCGCCCCTGGGGAGGGGCGATAACCCGTCGCGCACCTCGGACGGCGTCACGACCCGGTCGCGGCGCTGGCGCGGGGAGCGGGGCATGAGCGAACGTCTGCAATCCATAGTTGAGGCGGTGCCGGCGGTCGTCGGTCCGGTCGAGCTGCGCGACCTGCTGCTGCGGATCCGCACGCTCTACGACATGGACAACTGCATCTACTACGCGCTCTCGCTCGGCGGGCCCAAGGCCGGGACCGAATTCGGCGCGATGACCTATGAAGCGGCCTGGCATCAGCGCTACGAGGACGTGAATTACCGCCATTTCGACCCGGTGGTGCTGGCCGCCGCCGGCGGCTTCGCCCCCATCGACTGGGCCGACCTCGACTGGACCGGCCGCCCCGTGCGCCGCCTCCTGTCCGAAGCGCGCGAATTCCGCGTCGGCAATCACGGCTACACCATCCCGATCCACGGGCCCGGCGGCCAGTTCGCCATGTTCACCGTCTCCAAGGAGTGCCCGCTGGAGGAATGGCGCGCCCACCTCGCCGAGGTGGCGCAGGAGCTGCTTCTGATCGCCCATCATGTTCATCGCCACGCGCTGGAGATCAACGGCGCCGCCGAGCCGATGCCGGCCCCCAACCTCTCGCCGCGCGAACGCGACGCGCTGGCGCTGATGGCCGCCGGCCGCTCCCGCGCCCAGATCGCCGAGCGGCTGCAGATCTCCGAGAGCACGCTGCGGGTCTATCTCGACAGCGCCCGTCACAAGCTCGGCGGGCTCAACGCCTTCCATGCGGTCGCGATCGCCGTGAAGGTCGGCTCGATAAAAGTTTAGTTTAATTCAGAGTGAACGATCCGCGATTGCGAGTCTCGTTTACCAAATTTTTTAATTTTAGCATCAATACTCGGCGCACCCCCCAAAAGGAGCGCTGCTATGATCCGTTTCATTTACGGCAACGACCTCTCCATGTCTCCGCTTCTGGCGGAAACCATGTTCCGCGACCGCGCCGGCCAGTTCCGCACCCGGTTGAACTGGGACGTCCGCGTCGATCCCAACGGCTGGGAGCGTGACCAGTATGACGGGCCCGGGGCGCTCTACTGCATCTATGAACTGCCCGACGGCACGCATGGCGGCTCCGGCCGGCTGATGCCGACCACCGGGCCGACCATGCTCAACGATCATTTCCCGCACCTGATGGGCGGCGAGATCACCTCGCCGCTGATCTGGGAGAGCACCCGCTTCTGCGTGTCGCCGCGCATCGCCGGCGGGGCCGCCGCCGCCGCCCGCATCTCCACCGCGCTGATGCTGGCGGGCTGCGAGGTCGGGCTGCGCTTCGGGCTGTCGCATTACGCTGCGGTGTTCGACGCCCCGATGCGCCGCATCTACCGCGCCACCGGCTGGGCGCCGGAGATCGTGGCGGAGGAGGGGACGGGCCGCGGCAAGCTCTGCCTCGGCCTGTGGGAAGTCGACGAGACCGCCCGCGCCGCCATCGTCGCCCGCGCGCCGGCGGGGCTGGAGCTTGCGCCGATCCCTGCGCCGCTGCCGGGGGCCCAGGCCGACGCGATCAGCCAGGACGCCATCGACCGCGCCCGGATCGAGGGCAAGGTCCGCGCCGGTCTGGAAGCGGAGGCCGAGGCCGACGCGCGCCTCGCCCCGCCCAGCCTGATGGGCATGCATGCCGAGGTGCTGCGCACCGCCGCCCGCGCCGCCTGACCACGACCCCGCCGCCGCGCCCGGGGGGGACGGCCCCGCATCGCGCTTGGCGATGCGCGGGGGGGAGGGGGCTCGACGCCCCCTTCCCCCCGGTTTACCGCCCGCGACGCCCGCTGCCGGATTCCCTCCGCCCGCCATCCGGTCTAGACCGGAGCCCGCGCCCCCGTCCGGGGACCGCGCCGGCCAGCGGAGGACGCCATGGGCGAGCCCGGTCTCACCTCCCCATCCTTTTCCGAAGACCAGCTGGCCGCGCGCGCCCTGGTCCTCGACCGCCTGACCGCGATGGGCGTGGACGTGGAGCGATCCGCGCTTGAGCCCCTCGACGAGGACGACGACCGCCCGGCCGAGGCGCTGGCCGTGCTCGGCCGCGCCGGCTCCGGCAAGACCCGCCTGCTGGCGGCCCTCGTCAAGGAGCTGACCGACGCCGGGGTCGAGCCGATCTCCTCGGACTGGGAGGGGCGCAAGAAGCGCGGCCGCCGCACCTTCGCCGTGCTGGCGCCGACCAACAAGGCGGCTTCCGTCCTGCGCAATCTCGGCGTGCCGGCCACCACCATCCACCGCATCGTCTATTCCCCGGTCTACGACCCCGAATACGAGCGAATCGCCCAGTGGCTGGCCGGCGAGGCCGAGCGCCCCAAACTCGAGACCATCGACGACGCCCTGCTCGACCGCGCCGAGGCCGCCTACAAGTCCCACGGCTCGATCCCCGGGGCGCTGGCGGCGATGGGTCTGCGCGGCTCGGATTTCATCAAGGGCTGGACCCGGCGCGACGACGACATGGACATCGCGCTGGTCGACGAATCCTCGATGCTCGACGACAAGCAGTTCGAGGATCTCAAGGCGCTGTTCCGCCTGATCGTCCTCTTCGGCGACCCCGCCCAGCTCGCCCCTGTCGGCCAGTCCGGCGCGATGATCTTCGAAAAACTCCCCGCCCCCCGGGTCATCACCCTGTCGCGCATCCACCGCCAGGCCGCCGACAACCCGATTCTCGACCTCGCGCATTCCCTCTCGGACCCCGAGCTCGACTTCGACAGCTTCGAATCGCAGGTCGAGGCCGCCGCCCGCAAGGACCCCCGCGTGATCGTGTCGGAACGCGCCGACCCCGACCTGATGGCCCGCTCGCCCATGCTGGTCTGGCGCAACGCCACCCGGATCCGGCTGATCTCCGCCTTCCGCACCGTGCACGACGCCCCGGAATTCGAACTCGTCCCCGGCGAGCCGCTGATCTGCGACGGCGTGGAACTCCCCCTCAAGCACCGCCGCAAGCGCATCGACCTCGAGGCCCGCGGCATGGTGAAGGGCGCGCAATGCGTCTATCTCGGCCCGGGCCGCAAACCGGGCTTCGCGCGGGTGCATGTGATGGGGGCGGAGGAGCCCAAGGTGAACGTCGCCGCCATCATCCAGATCGAACGCCCCGGCGAGGAGGAGCCCTTCATCCCCACCGCCGCCACCATGGGCGCGGCTTTCCTGCACGGCGCCGCGGCCACCATCCACAAGGCCCAGGGCAGCCAGTGGCCCACCGTCCAGGTCTTCGCCCCCGACCTCTACGCCGCCTGGCGCGCCGGCCGGACCGAGGCCGGGCTGCCGCTCTGGAAACGCCTCGCCTACGTCGCCATCACCCGGGCCGAGGACACGCTGGTCTGGGTCACCCGCAACCGCATGGCGCGCCCGAAAACCACGCTCGGCGTCGCGGATCTGGAGGCGGAGCCCTCCGTCCTCACCCTCACCGCGCCGGAGGCGGAGGACTGATCCCCTCCGGCGCCAGCTCGAATTCATAGAGGATGGTGCGCTGGAGCGGCAGGAAATTGTCGTCCGATATCAGCATGATGCGGGTTCCCCCCGCCGGTGTGACCCAGACCGCCAGCCCCTCGGCGTTGTCCACCGCGTCGCCGAAGGGGAGGTCGAGCATGACCTCTCCCGGCCCGAAGCCGGCCTTGGTCGGGCGATGCCGGATCACCGCGAAGCTGAACCCGCCCAGCAGCGCGAATTGCCGGCGCAGCAGCCACAGCGTCCCGTCCGGCGCGAAATCGGCCCCCACCGCCGGGGCCGTCCCCTCCCGCGGCAGCGCGGCTTCGGTCTCCGCGCCATCCGGCGCGATCCAGCGCGCGTCCTCGGGCGCCGCCCCCCAGACTTCGCGGATCGCCAGCAGCCGTCCGTCAGGCGCGGCGGCGAGCGCCTCGAACCCCGAATTGCCGGCGGGCGGGGCCGCATGCCCGAAGCCCAGCGCCACGAAGGGCTCGGCCGCCGCCTGCGGCCCGTCGAATCGGTCGATGCGGTGCATCTGCTCGAAGCCGACATAGGCCGGGGGGGAGAGGTCGGGGGCGAAGAACGCCAGCCCCTCCGCATCGCGCCAGACCGGGGCGGGGCGCGCCGCCTCGGGACCCGCCAGCATGGGCGCGAGCCGCGCGTCCGCCAGCCCCGTCGCCGCCCGGTCCGGCCCGCCGGCGCGCGCGATCCGCGCCTCCAGCCACGTCCCGCGGTCGGAGATCGCCACCAGCCGCCCTCCGTCGGCCGAGACCTCGAGCCCCGAGAACCCGCCGAAGCCCGGCGCCGGCGCCCCCAGCGCCATCGCCCCGATCAGCCGCAGCCGCGCCCCCGCGGGCATCTCCACCGCCACCGGCCGCCCCGGCGCGTCGAACGAACCCGGCGACCCCGCCTCCAGCCCCGACCCGCAGGCGACCAGCCCGAGCCCGCCCGCGAGCAGCCCCGCGAGCGCCCCCGCCCTATTCCGCATCCAGCACCGCCCGGCACTCGGCGGGCAGGTCCGCCAGGGTCATCACGTCCCGCGACCGCACCGGCGGCGTGGTCGGCGGGGGCGGATTCAAGGCCTCCTCCGAAAACCACCAGTCGAGCGAGCTGTCGCAGCCGTCGCCGGCCGCCGGCGGGTCCTGATCCTTGCAGAACTCCGCCCCTTGCGGACAGGCCAGCCGCACATGGAAATGCGCGTCATGCCCCCACCACGGCCGCAGCTTCGCGAGCCAGGGCCGGGGCGCGGGCTCGGACCGGCAGAGCTCGGCCTTGATCGCGGCGTTGACGAAGATGCGCGCCACCGCCTCGTCCTCCGCCGCCGCGCGCAGCAGGGCGCGCTGCAGGGGCCCGAATCCCGCCGTCACCCGCCGCTTGTCGGCGGCCACCACCGACATCGCGCTCTCGCTTTCCCGCGCGGCCGCCGACATCGGCGCGCCCGGCCCGGCCCGGAACCAGATATCCAGATCCAGCCCGATCTGGTGCGAGGCGTGCCCCGTCACCATCGGGCCCCCCCGCGGCTGGCTGACATCGCCGACCAGCAGGCTCTCGCCCCCCGCCGCCCGCCCCGCGGCCGCGAGCCGGGTGAGAAAGGCGAACGCCTCCGGATGCCCCCAGTTGCGGTTGCGCGAGAGGCGCATGAACTGCCAGCCCGGCCCGTCCTGCGGCAGCCGGACCCCGCCGGCGAGGCAGCCCTTGGCGTAGCTCCCCACCGGCGCCGGCATCTGCGCCGACCCGGTGCGCGCCGCCCCGAACAGGTCCTTCGCGAGCGGCGCGGCCTCCGCGCCCCCCGCCAACATCATCACCACAGCCGCGGCCCCTATCGCGCGCTTCATGCCCGCGTCTCCCTTGCCTGGACGGTTTCCCCGTCATTCACTCGGCTCAGCGCCGCCAGCCCGAAGACGAACATCAGCGCCACCGGCACGACCCCCGCCTGTTGCGAGGCCGTGGCCGCCGTCATCGCCGCCACCAGCAGCGGAGCGACGAACGAAGTGGCCTTCCCGGCCAGCGCGTAAAGCCCGAAGGCCGCCGTCATCCGCGCCGGGTCCGCCTGGCGCACCAGCAGCGTGCGCGACGCCGCCTGCATCGCGCCCCCCGCCGCGCCGACCAATGCGCCGGAGATGTAGAAG
Organism: Albimonas sp.; assembly: GCF_055129145.1. Taxonomy (NCBI): domain Bacteria; kingdom Pseudomonadati; phylum Pseudomonadota; class Alphaproteobacteria; order Rhodobacterales; family Paracoccaceae; genus Albimonas; species Albimonas sp. Next base: position 19,865 of record NZ_JBSRTQ010000068.1, read on the forward strand.
ATCAGGTCCGGCAGGCCCGAGCCCGGCGCCACCGGAATCCCGAACAGCACGGCCTCGCGGCTGACCGAGACGCCGACCAGCGTCGCCCCCAGCAGCACCCACAGCGTAAGCCGCACCACCGGCCGCGGCCCCCAGGCGGCGTCCGCGCGGCCCCCCAGCCAGGCGCCCACCGCCCCCACCGCCGCCGCCAAAATCCCGAAGATCCCGATCTGCACCACCGACCAGCCCAGCGCCCCGGCCGCATAGACCCCGCCGAACGCATAGAACCCGTTGAGCGCGTCGCGATAGATCATCGAGGCGCCCAGAAACCACGCGAGGCTCCGCCGCTCCCGCAGGCCTGCGACCGAGGCGCGAAGCTCCCGCAGCCCCCGCCCCGCCGCGCCCCGCCACGGTCCGCGACGGGGCGCGTCGGGCACGAACAGGAACAGCGGCGCCACGAACACCGCATACCACATCGCGGTCAGCGGCCCGACCATGCGCGTGCCCTCCCGCGCCTGCGCATCCAGGCCGAAGACCGGCGGGGTTCCCAGCAGGGTCACGCCGGCCTCGTTCTCCGCCAGCAGCGTCAGCATCAGCGCCAGCGCCGCCACGCCCCCCACATAGCCCAGCGCCCAGCCATAGCCCGACAGCCGCCCGACCTCCTCCGGCGGGGCCAGATCGGGCATCATCGCGTTGGTGAAGACCGTGGCGAACTCGACCCCGATCAGCCCGACCACGAAGGCCGCCAGCACCCATCCCGGCTCCGCCATCCCCGGGCCTGCGAACCACAGCAGCCACGCGCCGAGCACATACATCAAAGAGTAGAGCGCGACCCAGGGCTTTCGCGGTCCGGCGGCGTCCGCCATCGCGCCCATCAAGGGCGCGAGCAGCGCGATCGCCAGCCCCCCCGCGCCCACGGCCAGGCCCCAGAGCTGCTGCCCCCGCACCGGGTCCGAGGCGACGGCCGACACGAAATAAGGCCCGAAAACGAAGGTGATCACCAGGGTGTGATAGGGTTGCGCGGCCCAGTCGAACAGCATCCAGGCCCAGCGCGCGCGGGCGCCTCCGGCCCGCGGCCCCGGGGGAGGCGTCTCCCCGCCGGCGCCCCCGCGGGCCGTTGTTTTTCCGGGCTTCGCCGCCTCCCGCTTCGGCAGGCCGGCAACGGGGCCGGCGGACGCCGGGGGCGTGTCCGCGCCTTCGGCGGGCGCAGGGCGCGCGGCAGGGTCCATGTCCTTGCATCCTCGACGTCATGCGGGGGCGGGTTGCGGCGCGCGTCGGTCCCGGATATGTCCGGCGGCGCATCGGGGCAGGATGCGTCGTCCCGGCCCCGCCTTCAAGCGCGATGCGCCCCGGTCGGCCGACCCTCGGCGCAGCGCTCGCGGGCGTCCGCCGGACCGGATCCGCCCATCTCCGCGGCGCCCTCCGCCTGCGAAATGTGCGCGCTTGCACAGTAGGTATGCACTACACACATGGCTGCCATGCGTTTCAGGTCCTAGCTTGAAGGATTTGCGACAGACTACATACGCCTCAACTTTCATTAAGACTCAGCAGGAGGACGCGGCGCGATGTTCGACGCAGCCGACATGAGCTCTTACACCAACGACCAGGGCGCCCGCGCACGGAAGCTGTTCGCAGCGGTGGTGCTCGCAGCCCTGGACGATGCGGTGATGGAGCAGCGGAAATCCGGGACCGGCGCGGAGAATATCGCGCGCTGGGCCCGGTCGAAGGACGGGCGGGAAGTGCTTTCCTGCGCCGGGATCGAGCCGAACGAGCGTTCGGTGAAGGGCCTGATGGCCTTCGTGGAAAAGGGCATCCGGACCTCCGTGGCCCTGCGCGGCGAGCGCGACGAGGACGAGGATTCGAAGGCCGCCGCCTGATCGGCGCCGCTTTCTCGTCCGGTGGATTCCCCCTGCGGGATCCCCGGGACGCCCGAGGACCGCCCCCTAAAACCCCCCGCAGGTCCGTCCTGCGGGGGTTTTTCGTGGCCGAGCCGCCCGGTTTCGCCTGCGGCTCACCGACGCGCCCCCCCTCTCAGGCCGGCGGATCGCGCATCAGCGCGGCCAGCGCCGCGAGCTCCGCCCCGGTCCCCGTCTCCACCTGCGCGGCCGCCCCCAGACGCGCCGCATCCGGCTTGTTCTGGTTCAGCTTCCAGGTCCCGTCGATCCGCGCCACCGACATCCGCGCCGGCACGATCATCCGCATCATTTTCTCGAGCGTGTCGGGGTCCATCTTCGCGGTCTTCCACGGGGTCTTGCCGACGATCTCGCCCTCGAACCGGGCCGAGAGCCGGTCGAGATGCGCCCGCATCCCCTCGGCCGCCGTCAGCTCAAGCGTCCCGCGCAGATGCACCGCCACGTAGTTCCAGGTCGGCACCTGCTGCGGGTCGCCGTACCAGTCCGGAGAGACGTAGCCGTCGGGCCCGTTGGCCGCCAGAGCCGCAGGCAGCCCCCCTGAGGCGGCGAGCGCCCGGGCGATGGGGTTGGACCGCACCAGATGCATCTCCGCCCAGGCGCCGTCCTCCGTCAGCAGGAAGGGCACATGCGAGATCAGAGGGAACCCGTCCGGCCCCGCCGCGCCGGCGACCGTCAGCGTGCCGAAGCCGCGGGCGCGGGCGAACGCCAGGTTCGCCGCGTCGTCGGCTTTTCGGTAGGCGGGATTGGGATGCATCCGGGCGATCTCCTGACGGGCGGGTCCTTCCCGGCCATAGCCCGGGGCCGCGCCCGCGAAAAGCGCGATCCGCGGGGGCCGGGCGCCGGTCCCGCCCGCGCGCCCGTCTCAACGCCGCGCGGGCGCCCCGGCCCCGCC
>NZ_JBSRTQ010000069.1:0-31345 GCF_055129145.1 Albimonas sp.
CGCCAGCCATGCCTGCGCCAGGCGTCGCGCATCAGGGCGGCGCGGGCGTCGGCCTCGCCCGCTCTCCCGCCCGCCGAATCGCCGGCGCCGAGCTCTCCGTCGTCTCGCATCGCTTGCCTCCCCACGCGCCGGGTCCTTATGGTCGGCCCGACTGTCAGACATAGAACAAGCACGCGGCCGCCGTCGGGTCAAACCGGCGCGCGCCAGCGGCGACGGGGAGGAAGACCATGACATCCACGCACTCGCGCACGGGCGGCTCTTCGGGCGGCATGCGGCCATGACCGATGCCATGCCGCTCGCCGGTCGGCTGGTCGTCGACCTTTCCCAGGGCATCGCCGGGCCCGCCTGCGGCATGGCGATGGCCGAGCACGGCGCCCGCGTCATCAAGATCGAGCCGCCCGCGGGCGACTGGATCCGCGGTCTGGGCGCCCCCGCCAACCCGGAGAAACCCGGCGCCACCGCCTTCTCGCTCTACTACAACCGCGGGAAGGAGAGCCTGACCCTCGACCTCAAATCCCTCGCCGGGCAGGCCGCCGCCCTGAAGCTTGCGGCCCGGGCCGACCTGCTGATCGAAAGCGGACGGCCTGGCGTGACCGAGAAAATGGGGTTGGGGTTCGAGGCGGTGCGCGCGCTCAACCCCGGCATCGTCTACCTCACCATCTCCGGCTTCGGGCTGGAGGGGCCGCGCGCCGCCGACCCGATGGTCGACACCTATGCGCAGGCGTTCACCGGCATGATGTCGATCACCCGTGATATCGAGGGCCGCCCGGTCCGCTCCGGCCAGCCGCTGATCGACGCGGTGACCGGGCTCTACGCCGCCCAGGCCGCGCTGGCGGCGCTTTATCCGACCGAAGGGCCGCGGGTCGCCCGTCGCCTCGACATTTCGCTGACCCAGACCGCGGCGGCGCTGATGGGGCCCAAGATCCTCGAATACGTCATCACCGGCGGCCGGTCCGAAAACATCAACCCGCCCGCCGGGATCTACATGGCGTCGGACCGCAACCTCGCCCTGACTCTGGTGCGCGAAACCGAATGGGCCGCGATCTGCCGGGCGCTCGGCCGGCCCGAGTGGCTCGACGACCCGCGCTACGGCTCCTTCGCGGCGCGCAACGTCCATGTGGCCGATCTGCGCGCGGCGATGGACGCGGTCTTCGTCACCGACACCGCCGATGCGTGGAGCGCGCGGCTTCAGGCCGAGGGCGTCATGGCCCGCCCGGTCAACGATTTCGGCGACTGGCTGGCCGAGCCGCAGGTGCAGGCGATGCGCGCGGCGCCCGAGCGCGCCTATGGCGAGATCATGCTTCCGACCCCGCGCACGCCGTCGCGCCAGCCCTTCGACGCGGTCTCGCCCGACGCCGGCGCCGACACCGCGCGGCTCGCCGCCGAATTCGGGCTGGATCTTTGACCTTTTCGTCCGCCAGGAGCCCCCGATGACCGAGACCGACGCCATCGATCCCATGTCCCGCCAGCTCTGCCCGACACGCTGGTTCGAGGATTACGAGGTCGGCGAGACCTTCTACATCCCGTCCCGCACCATGACCGACGCCCTCTTCTCCGCCTTCCAGCTGGCCTCAGGAGACAATCACCCGATCCATTACGACCGCCACTGGTGCAAGGCGCATGGCCACCGGGAGCTGCTCGCCCACGGCTATCAGGTGGTGATCCAGACCTGCGCCGGGGCTGGCCAACTGCCGCATGTCATGGGGGATGCGCTGGTGGCTTTCCTCGAGCAGGGCTCGAAATTTCTGGGCACGGTCTATGCCGGCGACACGCTCTATCCGCAGCTGGAGATCACCGAGCTGACGCCGGGACGGTCGACGGGCGTGATGACCTGCCGGGCGACCGTCCATAACCACGAGGGCAAAATGGTCATGGACGGTTTCCACAAATACCTGATCCGCAAGCGCCCCGCCTGAGCGGGACGCGCCGGCTCAGTCCTCCGGGATCTCGACGCCCACCTGACCGGTGATCGGCCCGTAATGCTCGGGCCGGCGGTGGCGTTTGAAATCGAAGACCGAGCGGCGGATATAGGCGCCCAGGTCGAGGTCGCAGGCGTAGGCGATGACCTCGTCCTCCTCCGACACGCAGCGGGCGACGGTCTCGCCGGTCGGAGCCACGATGGCCGAGCCGCCGATCATCGCGAACCCGTCCTCCGCCCCGCATTTCGCCGCCGCCATCACCCAGGCGCCGTTCTGATAGGCCGCCGATTCCAGCGACAGCCGGTTGTGGAACTCGCGCAGATGGGCGGGTTCGGGGTGATGGATGTTGCGGGTGGGGGTGTTGTAGCCGAGCATGAACACTTCCGCCCCGCGCAGCGCCATGGTGCGGAAGGTCTCGGGCCAGCGGCGGTCGTTGCAGATGCACATGCCGAAGCGGCCCGACGGCGTGGCGAAGGTCGGAAACCCGAGGTCGCCCACCTCGAAATACCGCTTTTCGAGATGCTCGAATTCCAGATCCCCGATGGGATCCCTGGTGCCCGGCAGGTGGATCTTTCGATATTTTCCGAGGATCGCCCCGTCGGGCGCCACCAGCACCGAGGTGTTGAAGCGGTGCGTCTCGCCGCCCTCCACCGCCTTTTCCGCATAGCCCAGATAGAAGCCGACGCCGAGGCGCCTGGCCTCGTCGAACAGTGGGACCATGGCGGGGGAGGGCAGGCCTTCTTCGTAGAACCGGTCGTATTCGGCGGGGTCGTCGTAGACGTATCGGGGGAAGAAGGTGGTCAGCGCCAGCTCCGGAAACGTCACCCAGCGCGCGCCGCGGCCATGCGCCTCGCGCAGCATCTCCACCAGCCGGGCGACGGCCGAGGCCTTGTCGTCGGCGAGGTGGATCGGGCCCATCTGGGCGACGGCGAACACTTCCCTGCGGCTCATGGCGAGCTCTCCTTCTGGCATTGCGGCTTTACCGATACCCAGCCGGGGCATTATCCAGAAATCAGAAAGCGCCCCCATCGAATAATCCGAGGTTATCAACCTGCCATGCTCAAGGCCCGCAACCTGGAAGTCCTCTGCGCCGTGATCGAGATGGGGACGACGGCGATGGCGGCGGAATCGCTCGGCATCTCCCAGCCCGCGGTGTCGAACATGATCCGCCATACCGAGGATCTGATCGGCTTTCCGCTGTTCATCCGCGAACGCGGCCGCCTGACGCCCACGCGCGAGGCGCTGCACATCGCCGACGAGGCGCGCCACCTGTTCCGCCAGCAGAAGCGCATCGGCGGGCTGGTCGAGCAGCTGCGCGGCGGCGAGGCCGGCAAGCTCGCCATCATCGCCACCCCTTCGCTCGGCCACGGGATCGTGCCCCGCGCGCTGGGCGCCTTCCTGCGTGGACGCACCAAGGTGCGGATCTCGTTCGAGGTCGGCACGGTGGACGAGATCGCGGCGCGGCTTTTGTCGGGCGAGGCGGATCTCGGACTCAGCATCACCCGCCCCCGTCAGGTCGGGCTTTCGGTGCAGAAACTGGCCGAAGGGCGGCTGGTCTGCGCGCTGCCCGAAACCCATGAGCTGGCCTTGTTCGAACGGATCAAGATCACCGACCTCAACCACGTGCCCCATATCTCCTACGCGATCGACACGCCGCTGGGGCGCACCATCGACGCGGCTTTCGCGGCCGAGGGGCTGGAGCGGCGGCATTTCTGCGAAGTGCGCCACACCACCACCGCGCTCGACCTGGTGGCGGGCGGGCTGGGGGCGGCGCTGGTCGACGACTTCGCCCTGATGGGCCGCGACATTCCCGGCGTCGCCGCGCGGCGCACCGTCCCCGACATTCCGCTTCAGGTCTACGCCCTGACCTCGACCCTGTTCCCCACGCCCAACCTCGCGCTGCTGTTCCAGACCCGGTTCAGCGAATTCGTGGCGGACACGCCCCGGCTGTGACCGCGCTGCGTCCCCGGAATGACATGGCGTCGGAGGTGAAGCTATAATCCTGGGCTATTCCCTCGCCTGTGTTTTTTATTTCTGCATGATGCGGCCGCTGTGGTCATCTTCTGCGCGACGGGCGCCGAGCGGTTGCGTCCGCAGACCAAAACCGGACCCGGAGCCCCATGACCGACGCGATCCTGTCGATCCGAGATGCGATGAAGCGCTATGGCGAGACCCATGCGCTCGACCATGTCGACCTGGACGTGGCGGAGGGCGAGTTCCTCACGCTGCTCGGCCCCTCCGGCTCGGGCAAGACCACGCTGCTGACCGCGGTGGCGGGGTTCACCCAGCTGACCGCCGGCAAGGTGGCGCTGCGCGGGACCGACATCACCTCCTTGCCCCCCGAAAAGCGCGGCTTCGGCATGGTGTTCCAGGGCTACGCGCTGTTCCCGACCATGACCGTGGCGCAGAATGTCGGCTTCCCGCTCAAGGTCCGCGGCGTCGCCAAGGCCGAGATGGCGGCGCGCATCGCCGAATGCCTCGACCTGGTGCAGATGGGGGCCTTCGCCGACCGCATGCCTTCCCAGCTTTCCGGCGGCCAGCAGCAGCGCGTCGCGCTCGCCCGCGCGCTGTCGTTCCGTCCGCAGGTGCTGCTGCTGGACGAGCCGCTGTCGGCGCTCGACAAGAAGCTTCGGGCCGATCTGCAGTGGGAGCTGAAGGCGCTGCATGAGAAACTGGGCGTGACCTTCATCTATGTCACCCACGATCAGGAGGAGGCGCTGTCGATGTCCGACCGCATCGTCATCCTCTCGGGCGGCAAGATCCAGCAGGCGGGCGACCCCGAGACGCTTTACAATCGCCCGCGCACCGGCTTCGTGGCGAACTTCCTCGGCAAATCCAACTTTCTGGATGTGACCGTGACCGGCCATGTCCCTGGCGGCGCCACCTGCGATCTGGGCGGCGCTTCGGTCGAGATCGCCTCCGACGCCCCGCCGCCCTCAGGCGCCGCCGCCCGCGTCGCGCTCCGCCCCGAGCGGATCGTGCTGGGCGAAGCCGGCGCGTCGGGCGTCGCCGGCCGCGTCGCCCAGATCTCCTATCTTGGCGAGCGCGCCCAGCTGATCGTGGAGACCGAGACGCTCGGCCCCCTGCTGGTGTCGCGTCCGACCTGGAAGGCCGGGATCCATCCCGAGCGCGACCTGCCCGTTTCCCTTCTTTGGGACCGCGACGCCTGCGTGTTCCTCGAAGACGCCTGAGCTGCAAGCCCAACCACCGGCCGCCAGAAGCCGCCCCCCTTCCACCGACAAGGAGCCACCCCGATGTCCGACCATGACAACGAGATGAGCATTGAGCTCGCCGAGATCGCCGCGCACCGCTTCCGCGAAGGCCGTCTGACCCGCCGCGGCCTGCTGACCGCGATGGCCGCGCTGGGCGTGCTGCCGGCCGTCGGCTTCGGCCGCGCCAACGCGCAGGCCAAGGAGCTGGTGCTGGTCAACTGGGGCGGCCAGGCCGCCGACATCATCAAGGAAGTGCTGGGCGAGACCTACAAGGCCGCCACCGGCATGGACGTGGTGATCGACGGCTCCGGCCCGTCCGCCGGCCGCATCCGCGCCATGGTCGAGAGCGGCGCCGTGGTCTGGGACGTGTGCGACTCCGGCCCCGGCTCGGCGATCATCCTCGGCGAGGCCGGGATGACCGCGCCGATCGACTATTCCATCGTCGACCGCGCCAAGCTGATGAAGGGCACCGACTGGGAGTTCGGCTGCGGCAACTACGTCTATTCGTATGTGCTCGCCACCAACCCCAAGATGCTGGGCGACGCCGTGCCGCAGAACTGGGCGGACGTCTTCAACGTCAAGGACTTCCCCGGCATGCGCACCTTCCGCAAGGCCGTGCGCGGCCAGCTGGAATGCGCGACCATGGCCCAGGGCGTGGCGCTCGAGGACGTCTATGAGGTGCTGTCGACCGAGGACGGAATCGACGCCGCCATCGACCAGTTCCGCAAGATCCGCGACAACGTCATCGTCTGGGGCTCGGGTTCCGACAGCCAGAACCTGTTCCTGCAGGAAGAGGTGTCGATGGGCAACATCTGGTCGACCCGCGCCCACCTGCTGAAGGACGAGATGGAGGAGGGCACGTTCTCGGTGACCTTCGACGGCGGCGTGATGTCGCCGGGCACCTGGGTCGTGCCCAAGAACAACCCCGCCGGCAAGGACGAGGCGATGAAGTTCATCGCCTTCGCCCAGGATCCGGCCCTGCAGGTGAAGTGGTTCGAGCTGATCGGCTCGGCCCCGATCAACCCCGCCGCGGCGCCGCTGGTGTCCGAGGAATTCGCGGCCTGGAACCCGACTTCGCCCGAGAACGTGGCCACCCAGATCCTCTACAACGACGAATGGTACGCCAAGAACCAGATCGCGGCGGAAGAGAAATACGTCAACGCGCTGATCAACTGATCCGCGCCCGATCCTGATCCCGTCCCCGGCCCGCGCGGCCGGGGGCGCGCCCCGACCTCTCCGCCTCCCCGAATTCCCAGCCCAGGACCCGAGCATGACCACCGACAAGGCGCGATACTGGCTTCTGGCGGCGCCCGCGCTGGCCGTGATGATCATCTTCTACATCTGGCCGCTGGTGAACATCTGGGCGATCTCGGTGACCGAGCCGGTCATGGGCTTCGGCAACTACGTGAAAGCGTCCGAGAGCCAGGCGGTCACCACCAGCTTCGTCATCACCTTCCGCGTCGCCGCGACCACCACGGTGATCTGCGTGCTGCTCGGCTATGTCTGCGCCTATGCGCTGACCAATGTGGTGCGCCGGGCGCGGCCCCTGCTGATCGCCATGGTGCTGCTGCCGTTCTGGGTGTCGGTGCTGATCCGGTCCTTCGCCTGGATCGTGCTGCTCGGCCGCTCGGGCCTCGTGAACGACACGCTGCGCGACGCCGGGATCATCGATGCGCCGCTGCGCCTGATGCACAACGAATTCGGCGTGGTGCTGGCCATGGTCCATGTCATGCTGCCCTTCGCGGTGCTGCCGATGATGGCCAACATGCGCGGCATCGACCGGGCCTTCACGGAAGCCGCCCGCGGTCTCGGCGCGTCCGAGTTCACCGCCTTCCGCATGGTCTACCTGCCGCAGACCCTGCCGGGCGTCGCTTCGGGCGCGCTGCTGGTCTTCGTGCTGAGCCTCGGCTTCTACGTGACGCCGGCGCTGCTGGGGGGCGGGCGCGTGCTGATGGTCTCCGAATACGTCACCTACCAGATCCAGGAATTCCTCAACTGGGGCTTGGGCACCGCCATCTCGGTGGCGCTGCTGGTCGCCACCGCCCTGGTGCTGGCCATCGCCGCGCGCTTCGTGAACCTGCGCAGCGCCTTGCTGGAGCGGAGCTGATGAGCGCCCCCCACGCCGCCGCCAAAAGCGCCCCCGACACCGTCCCCGGCGGCCCCGCCTCGATCTTCCGGATCTTCATGGGCACGGGCGGCTGGCTGATCGCCGCCTTCCTCGCCCTGCCGATCCTGGTGGTGATCCCCGTGTCGCTGACCGACACCTCCTATATCGGCCTGCCCAAGAACGCCCTGTCGCTGCAGCATTACGAGAGCTACTTCACCTCGGCCCGCTGGCTGTGGGGGACGTTCAACTCGATCCTCGTCGGGCTGGCGGTGGCTTTCTTCGCGACCGTGCTGGGGGCGGCCTTCTCCATCGGCTGCTGGTTCCTCGGGAACCGCGCCGCGACCATCGCGCGCTGGATCCTGATCGTGCCGATCCTGGTGCCGCCGGTGGTGCAGTCGCTCGGCTTCTACCGCTTCTGGGTGACCTTGGGGCTGATCGACACCTGGACCGGCGTGGTGCTCGCCCACACGCTGCTGGCGCTGCCTTACGTGTCGATCTCGGTCTTCGCGGCGCTGGCGAACCTCGATCCGAAGCTGCCGCAGGCGGCCCGCTCGCTCGGCGCCTCGGTCTGGGTGACGGTGTGGGAGGTGGTGGTTCCCGCCGCGCGCCCCGGCATGCTGACCGGCGCGATCTTCGCCTTCATCGTCAGCTTCGACGAAATCGTGTCGGTCCTCTTCATCACCGTGCGCCGGGTCGAGACCTTGCCCAAGCTGATCTGGGAGGGCATCCAGGACAATATCGACCCGACCATCGCGGTGGTGGCGACCGTCCTGGTTCTGGTGACGCTGGCGATCGCCGGCCTGGTCGCGATCCGCCGGTCATGAGCCGCCTGCTGCTGACCGGCGCCCCCTGCGCGCTGCCGGGGGAGGCGGGGACCGACGGCCCGCAGGTCCGCCCCGCCACCCTCGCCATCGAGGACGACCGCATCGTCGCCGTGCTCGACGGCCCGCCCGAGGGGACCGACTTCGCGGATTTCGAGCCGGTGGACTGCGCCGGAAAACTGATCATCTCCGGGCTGATCAACGCCCATACCCACGCCGTGCTGCTAGCGCTGCGCGGGACCATCGAGGATATCGAGGGCAACCTCGTCTATCAGTACATGGTCCCGGTCTCGTATCTGCTGACCGGGCCGGAGCGCGCCGCCATCGCGCGCCTCGCCTGCGCCGAGGCGATCCGGTCGGGGACCACGACGCTGGTGGATCCCCTGCGCCATGTCGCGGACTACGCGCCGGCCATGGCCGCGTCGGGCCTGCGCCTGTGGCTGGCCGAGAGCTGCGCGGACGCGGTCACCACCGAAGTCGGCCGCGGGACTTACCGTTTCGACCGCGACTTCGGCCAGACCTTCGTGGAGCGGACCGAGGCGTTGATCGAGCGGTTTCACGGTTCCGAAAACGACCGGGTCCGGGTGATGATGGCCGCCCACGGGCCGGACAATTGCTCGCCCTGGATGCTGGGCGAGGTGAACCGGCTGGCGGCGCGGCACGGGCTGCGGCGCACCATCCATCTGAGCCAGATCATCTCCGAGAAGGAGCAGGTCGAGAAACTCCACGGCTGCACCTCCACCGAATATCTGGAGCGCAACGGGTTTCTGGGCGACGACCTTCTCGCGGTGCACTGGACCTTCTGCACCGAAGGCGATGTGGAGATCCTGGCGCGCCGCGGCGTCCACTTCATCCATTCGCCCGCCTCGATGTCCGCCAAGGGGCCGCATCCGGCCCCGGTCAAGGCGATCCAGGAAGCCGGCATCAACATCGCGCTGGGCACCGACAACATGACCGAGGACATGTTCCAGTCGATGAAATCCGCGATGACCCTGCATCGCGGGGCCTGGGGGCGGTCGGTCCGCCCCTCCCCGGGGCGGGTGTTCGACTACGCGACGGTCAACGCGGCGCGCGCGCTCGACCGGCCCGATCTGGGGCGCATCGCGGTGGGGGCCAAGGCGGATCTGGCGATGATCGACCTGCGGCAGGCGACCATGGCGCCCGCGGTCTCGGCCATTTCGAACCTCGTGCATTACGGGCATCCGGGGCTGGTCGCCGACACCATGGTCGACGGCCGCTTCCTGATGCGCGACCGCCGCCTGACCACAATCGACGAGGGCGAGGCCGTCGACGAGGCCCAGGCCGCGACGCGGTCGATGTGGCGCAAGTTCGAGGCGGAGGGACATGACGTCCCCCTGCCGCGTTTCGACGATCTGGGCTGAACGGGAGCTTGCCATGACCTTCTCCATCGTCGGGCGCTGCGCCCGCACCGGGGCCTTCGGGGCCGCGATCACAACCTCCGACCTCGCCGTCGGCTCGCGCTGCGTGGGGCTCCTGCACGGCAAGGGCGGGGTGCTCAGCCAGCACCGCACCGACAGCCGGCTGCGCGATCTGGGCGTGCGGCGCCTGGCGGAGGGCGACGACGCCGAGACCGCGCTGAGCGCGATCTGCGACTCGACGCCGGACATCGAATGGCGTCAGGTCGGGGTGATCGATGCGCAGGGGCGCGTCGCGGTGCATCACGGACGCGCCATGTATTCGATCTACGCCCATTCGGCCGGGCCGGACTGCCTGGCGCTGGGCAATATTCTGGATAACCCCGACGTGCCCGCCGCCATGGCCGCGGCCTTCGGGGCGGATCCCGCCGCCGACCTCTCCGACCGCCTCCTCGCCGCCCTGATCGCGGGGCGCGAGGCGGGGGGCGAGGTCGGGGATGTTCTGCTCTCCGCAGCCCTGCGCGTCACCGGCCCGCATGAGATCGACACCTGCGACCTGCGCGTCGACCTCGCCGACGGCGACGCGGTCGGCGACCTCGCCAAACTTCACGCCGAATGGGGCGCGCGGGGCGAGCGGCTGCGCGCGGTGATGCTCCAGCCCGACACGGTGCCGGTCAGCCGGGCGCTGTTCGAGGCCTCCGTCGCGCGCATCCATGCGCTGGGCCTTGACGACCGTTTCCCGGCCGAGCGTCGGCGCAACGCCTGGACCTTGACCGAGTGACCGCCGAAGCCGCCCGGATCTACTGGCGCGACGGCCGCGCGGCCTATGTCCCCCGCGCCCATCCGCGCCCCGCGACGGTCGACGTGGCCGTCATCGGCGCCGGCTTCACCGGGCTGCGGGTGGCGCTGGAGCTCGCCCGCGGCGGCCGGTCGGTGGCGGTGCTGGAGGGGCGGGACCTCGGCCATGGCGCCTCCTCGCGCAACGGCGGCATGGTGGGGCCGAGCTTCCACAAGCTCGGCATGGCCGGTCTGACCGCCCATTACGGGCCCGACCGCGCCGCGCGGATCATGGCCGAGGGGATGACCGCGCTCGACGAATTCGAGACCTTCGTGGCCGAGGAGGGCATCGACTGCGCCCTGACCATGGCCGGCCGTTTTCGCGGCGCGCCCACGACCGCGAGCTACGAGGCCACCGCCCGGGAATGCGAGCGGCTGAACAAGGCCGTGGGTCTGCCCTACGAAATGGTCCCCCGCGAACGTCAGCACGACCAGATCGGTTCGGATTTCTACCGCGGCGGCGTGGTTTATCTGCGCGACGGCATGATCCAGCCCCGCCTGCTGGTGGAGGCGCTGGCCCGCCTCGCCGAAGACGCCGGCGCGATGATCTTCGAGCATTCCCCGGTGCTGGGCCTCGCCAGAGACGGGCAGGGCGTGTCCGTGAAGCTCTCCGACGGCGTGATCCGGGCGCGCGACGTGGTGATGGCCACCAACGGCTATGGCGGGTCCGAAACCGCGCCCCTCGGCCCCCGCGTCGTGCCGATCCTGACCGGGGTGGCGGCGACCGAGCCGCTGTCGGCCAACATGATGGGGGAGCTGACGCCGACGGGCCGGGCCTTCGGCGAAAACCGCCGGGTCTTCATGTGGTTCCGCCCGACGCCGGACAACAGGCGCTTCATCTTCGGCGGCCGCATCGGGCCGATGAACGGCAGCGACGCGCGGCGATCCAAGGCCGTGCGGGCCGCGGCGACGCGGGTGTTCCCGCAGCTGGAGGGGGTGAAGTTCTCCCATCTCTGGACCGGGAAGATCGCCTACACGCAGGACCACGCCCCCCATCTCGGGCGGATCGACGGCGTGTGGTATGCGGGCGGCTATTGCGGGTCGGGGGTGACCCGCAGCCTCTATTTCGGCCGCAAGCTGGCGCTGAAGATCCTGGAGCGCCCGGACGCCGAAACCGCCTTCGATGGCCTCGATTTCCCCAAGGTGCCGTTCCGCGCCTTCGCGCCCCTCGCCGCGACCGTGGTGACCAGGTGGAGCGCGCTGCTCGACGCCCTGCAGGACCGGCGCCGGGATTGAGCGGGGGGAATGGCGGGTTCGCACCCGCCCTACGATGCGTTGCAGCGGTTCCGAAAGGTAGGGCGGGTGCGAACCCGCCATTGCGCAACAAATGGGGGAGGCGCCGCCGCCTCCCCTCAAATCAGGCCGCGAACATGCCTTCGAGCCGGCTGCGCACGATGGCTTCGGCGTCGCGCATGATGCCTGAAATCAGCGCCTCGCAGGTCGGGATGTCGTGGATCAGGCCCGCGACCATGCCGCAGGACCAGGCCCCGGCCTCCATGTCGCCGTCGATCATGATTTTCGGGTAGACCCCGGCGACCTCATCGATGATGTCCTCGAATTTCAGGTCGGCGCCGAGCCGCTTCTCCTTCTCGATCAGCCGCTCCACCGCGCCGTTGTTCAGCACCCGCTCGGTGTTGCGCAGGGATCGCATGACGAGGCGGGTGTCGAGTTCGGACGCCGCCACGATGGCCTCCTTCACCCGCTGATGCACCGGCGCCTCCTGGGTGGCGATGAAGCGGGTGCCCATGTTCATGCCCTCCGCCCCCATCGCGAGGGCTGCGACGAGGCTGCGCGCGTCGGCCATGCCCCCCGAGGCGACGAAGGGGATCTCCAGCTCGTCCGCCGCACGCGGCAGCAGGATCATGTTGGGGATGTCGTCTTCGCCCGGATGCCCGCCGCATTCGAACCCGTCGACCGAGACCGCGTCGCAGCCGATGCTCTGCGCCTTCAGCGAGTGGCGCACCGAGGTGCATTTGTGGATCACCTTGATCCCGGCGTCCTTCAGGTAGGGCATGACCTCGGACGGGTTGCGGCCCGCCGTCTCCACCACCGTCACGCCGCCCTCGATGATCGCCTTCACGTAGCCGGGATAGTCGGGAGAGGAGACGGTCGGCAGGAAGGTCAGGTTCACGCCGAAGGGCTTGTCGGTCAGGTCCCGGCACTTGGCGATCTCGTTGGCGAGGTCGCCGGGCGTCTTCTGGGTCAGCCCGGTGATGACGCCGAGCCCGCCGGCATTGGACACCGCCGCCGCCAGCTCGGCGAAGCCGACATAATGCATGCCGCCCTGGATGATCGGGTGCCGGATGCCCAGCAGTTCGGTGATGCGGGTTTTCATCGGGTCTCTCCCTTGGAGGTTCTGTTTATTGGGTCGGCGCGCGGGCCGCGGCGCCGGCGCGGGAATACACCACGACCGGACCCGGCGCGTCCATCGGCGCCGCGCGGTTTCGGCGAAGGGCCGGGGCGGGCGGGGCCGGTCTTGTTGACACGCTTCAAGCCGCGAAGTTACCGTAATCGCAAAGAGATGCGGGGCGCAACGCCGCCTCGCCCGCCGTTCCGGGAGGACCCATCGCCATGACCCGCACCCGCCAGGTCGTCATCCGCACGCTGCCCAAGGGCGCGCTCGCTCCATCGCATTTCGAGATGACCGAGGCCGATTTGCCCGCGCCCGGCCCGGGGCAGGCGCTGGTCCGGGTCATCCTGATGTCCATCGACGCCGCCAACCGCGCCTGGATGCAGGGCGCCACCTACCGCGAGGCGGTGAAGGCCGGCGACGTGATGCACACCTACGCCATCGGGGAAGTGGTGGAGAGCGCGGACCCCGCCCTCGCGCCCGGCGACCTGGTGGCGGCGGAGGCGGGCTGGTCGGAATTCGCGCTGGTGGAGGCGCGCAAGGCGGTGAAGCTGCCGCCGCTGCGGCCGCTCTCGAACCTGATGTCGGTCTACGGGATCGCCGGCAAAACCGCCTATCACGGACTGGTCCAGGTCGGCCGGCCGAAGGCGGGGGAGACGGTCCTGGTCTCGGCCGCGGCCGGGTCCGTGGGCATGTATGTGGGCCAGATCGCCAAGGCGCTGGGCTGCCGGGCGGTGGGCATCGCCGGCGGGGCGGAGAAATGCGCCTGGGTGGTCGATACGCTCGGCTTCGACGCCTGCGTGGATTATCGCGCGCCGGATTTCTACAAGCGCCTCAAGGCGGCCTGCCCGGACGGGGTCGACGTCTATTTCGACAATGTCGGCGGAACCGTGCTGGAAACCGCGCTGTTCCTGATGAACCTCAAGGGCCGCGTGGTCTGCTGCGGCGCGGTCAGCCAATATGACGAAACCGCGCCCGCAGGCCCTCGCAACCTGCCCGGTCTGGTGGTCGTCAAGCGCCTGCGGATGGAGGGGTTCATCGTGATGGACTTCGCCGACCAGGACGCGGAGGCCGAGGCCGCGCTCGCCGGCTGGGTCGCCGACGGGCGCATCACAGTGGTCGAGGACGTGGTGGAGGGCCTGGAGAACGCCCCCGAAGCCCTCATCGGCCTGCTGGCGGGGCGCAACCGCGGCAAGCGCATGGTCCGCGTGGCGCCCGACCCGGCCTGAGGCCACCGGCGGGGGGACGTCGCCCCCCGCCCCTCTTCGTTCAGGAGGACGCGGCGCCCAGATCGGCCAGATCCTGGGCCGAAAGTTCCAGCGCCGCCGCCTTGACCAGATCCTCGACCTGGGCCACGGACGTCGCCGAGGCGATGGGCCCGGTTACGCCGTCCTGCGCCGCCACCCAGGCCAGCGCCACATGCGCGGGCTTCGCGCCATGCCGCGCCGCCACGTCGTCGAGCGCGTCGAGCACCTTCATCCCCTTGGGGTTCATGTAGGTTTCGAGCCGCCCCTTGCGGGCCTTCGCGGCCACGTCCTCCTTGCTGCGGTAGAGGCCCGAGAGGAACCCCGAGGCCAGACCGAAGAACGGGATCACGCCCAGACCCTCGGCGCGGCAGAGGTCCAGAAGCGGCCCCTCGAGCTTCTCCCGCTCCACCAGATTGTATTCGGGCTGGAGGGACGAATAGCGGGGCAGCCCCTCGCGGTCCGCCGTCTCCAGCGCGCCCTTGAGCTGTTCGGGCGAGAAATTCGAGGCGCCGAACGAGCGGATCTTGCCCGCCTTGATCAGCCGGTCATAGGCGCCCAGCGTCTCTTCATGGGGGGTGGAATCGTCGGGGCGGTGGGCGAAATAGTGGTCGACGCACTCGACCCCCAGCCGCTTCAGCGAGCCCTCGATCGCCTGCTCCAGCCATCGCGCCGAGAGGCCGATGGCGGGCGCGCCGGCGGGGTCGGTCCCCATGTCGGCGCCGGCCTTGGTGATGAGCGTGATCCGCTCGCGCATGCCGGGCCGCGCGGCCAGCCAGCGGCCGATGGTGGCCTCGCTCTCGCCGCCCTGATGGCCGGGAACCCAGCGGGAATAGACGTCGGCGGTGTCGATGGCGTTGAGGCCCGCGTCGACCGCGGCGTCGAGCACCGCGAAGCTGGTCGCCTCGTCCGCCGTCCAGCCGAAGACATTGGCGCCGAGCACGATGGGGGGGACCGACAGGCCCGACGGGCCGAGAGGACGCATGCGCATGGGGAGGGGTTCCGTTCCGGTTTTCAGGGGCAGGGGAGGCCCGCCGGCGAAGTCTCGGCAGAACCGGCGGGGGACGCAATGCGAAACCGACGCCTATGGGGGCAGGCCGAAACGCCAGCGGGGGCGAGGCGTCGTCGCCCCGCCCCCGCGAAACCCCGGCCCGCGCGGTTCAGCGCGGCTCGGTCGACAGACCCTTCCAGATCGCCACGCACATCATCAGCAGCACCAGGGTGAACGGCAGCCCGGTGGAGATCACCATGGATTGCAGCGACGCGAGCCCGCCCGAGGACAGCAGCAGCACGATGGCGACCGCCCCCTCGAACACGCACCAGAACACCCGCTGGGGCACCGGCGCGTCGACCTTGCCGCCGGCGGTGATGGTGTCGATGACCAGCGAGCCCGAATCCGACGACGTCACGAAGAACACGATCACCAGGATGATCCCGATGAACGAAGTGATCGAGACCAGCGGCAGCGCGTCGAGCATCTTGAAGAGCTTGATCGGCAGCGCCGCGTCCTGCGCCGCCGCGTAGCCGTCCGAGATCACCTGATCGACCGCCACGCCCCCGAACACCGACATCCACAGCACGCAGACCATGGACGGGATCAGCAGCACGCAGACCAGGAATTCGCGCACCGTGCGCCCCCGGCTGACGCGGGCGATGAACATGCCCACGAACGGCGACCAGGAGATCCACCACGCCCAGTAGAACGAGGTCCAGCCCTGGGAGAAGTTCACGTCCTCGCGCCCGAACGGGTTGGCGAGCGCGGGCAGATGCTGGATATAGGCCGCGAGATAGTCCACGAAGCCGGTCACGATCAACAGCGTCGGTCCCGCGAACAGCACGAAGACCAGCAGCAGCATCGCCAGCCCCATGTTGATCTCCGACAGCACCTTCACGCCGCCGTCGAGCCCGCGCAGCACCGAGATCAGCGCGACGGCGGTGATGCCCGAGATCAGCAGCACCTCGGTCGTCGAATTGATCGGCACGCCGAAGAGCTCGTTCAGGCCTGCATTGGCCTGCGTCGCGCCGAAGCCGAGCGAGGTCGCCAGACCGAAGAGGGTGGCGAAGACGGCGAGGATGTCGATGACATGGCCCGGCCAGCCCCAGATCCGCTCGCCCAGCAGCGGGTAGAACGCGGACCGGATCGTCAGCGGCAGGCCCTTGTTGTAGCTGAAAAGCGCCAGCGCCAGCGCCACCACCGCGTAGATCGCCCAGGGGTGCAGGCCCCAGTGGAAGATGGTGGCGGCCATGCCGAGCCGGCGCGCGGCCTCGGCGTCGCCCGCGGCCCCGCCCAGCGGCGCCCAGTCGGTGCGGATCCCGTCCTCGCCGAGCACGACCCCGCCCATCGAGGACGAGAAGTGGCTCATCGGCTCGGACACGCCGTAGAACATCAGGCCGATGCCCATGCCGGCCGCGAACAGCATCGCGAACCAGCCGATATAGGTGTAGTCCGGCGTCGCGTCCTGCCCGCCCAGCCGCACGCGGCCATAGGGCGATACGATCAGCACCAGGCAGAACACCACCACGATGTCGCCGGCCGCGATGAAGAACCAGTCGAACTGCTGGGTGACGGTCGAGAACAGCCAGGTGAACACCGCGGCCGACTGCTCGGGCAGCGCCAGCGCGTAGAACACGAACAGCACGATCGACAGACCGGAGACCAGGAACACCGGGTTATGGATGTCGAACCCGAACGGGCCGACCTTGCCGTCGATGTTGTTCTGACCGAGCGTGTAGTCGGTGTCGATCAGCGCGGACGCGCCTTCGGGGGCCGGAATGCCGGATGTCGGATCCGGGCTGTCGGGCATGTCGGACATGAGGTCTCCTGGAAATGAGGGAAGGGGCGCGGGGCTTCAGCGCACGAGGTGGCCGACATGCGCCAGGTCGACGGGCGTCGTGATCTTCTCGAACATCTTTGCGCTTCCCTGGTCTCCGGCCGGACCGCGCCGCCGGCGCAAGGCGCAGGCGGCGCGGCGCGCCCCGAGGGTCCGAACGCTGCGCGGCGCGGGACCACCGGGCGAGCCGGGATGACGTGATCGCAATGCCCTAAAGGAAATGTGATCCGAATGCAAAAAAAGCGGCGCCAGGCGCCGCTTTTGAGACAATGTTGCCAATGGAGCCGGGGCGGAGACCCCGCCCCCGGTTCAGCCGCCGAAGCTGCGGGACCCGCCCGAGGTGTTGCTGGCCCCGAAGCCGCCGCGCGCGGCCACGCTCGCCCGCGACATCACCTGCGGCGCAGCCTTGGGCGCGCCGAGGCTCGACGAGGCGAAGCTGCGCGTCGCGCCGGGGGTCACCGCGCCCACCGACTTGCCGGCGCCGGTCATCAGGCCCGCGCCGCGCGCCCCGGTATAGACCGGCTGCGCATAGGACCGGCCGCCCTGGCTCATCAGGTTGCCCATCATGTAGCCCGCCATCAGCGGCATGAAGATCGACCCGCCCTGGGACACCTGCTCCGGCGTGCCCTCCACCGGCACCTGGTCGGGAGAGATCCCCAGCGCGGCGGCCTGCTCTTCTCGCGGGGCGCAGGCGGCGGCGCCATGCTCCTGCTCGCACAGCTCCAGCGAGTCGTAGCGCGGCGCTTCCAGCGCATAGGCCTGCACCGCGTTGGCGAAGGCCGCGTCGCAATCGGCGACGGAGAACCCGGCCTCGGCCCCCGCATAGCGTTCGCACTGGGCGGCGTTCTCGAAATAGGTCAGGTCGGTCTGCTCTTCGCAGGCCGCGAGCCCGAAGACGGCGCCCCCGAGGATCACCGCTTTGGCGCGCCCCGAACCCATGGATCTGTTGAACATGTTCGATGGTCCTCCCTGTCGCGCCACATAATCATTCCGGGCCGCGAAGGGCAGGGGCGGCGGGCCGCTTTCCCGCTCCGGAGCGGTCACGCCCGCGTTACTCGCGCGGTTCGTCTCGCCCCGCCTCAGCCCTCGGGCAGGATCGCATGCGGCTTGAACCGGCTGAGATCCTGGGTGATGCGCGATCGGTCCTCCCGCAGGCCCATCCCCACGCAGGCGTCGCCCACGATCCATGCCCCGATCACCGGCCGCATCCCGTCGAATTCGGGCAGGGGCGCATAGGCCTGCGCGATCCGCGGATGGTCGTCATAACCGCCCGAGACCGAACGCTCCGTCTCCGCGCCCCCCTCGACGATCACCACCGACGCGCCCTCCCGACCGAAGACGGGTTTCAGCACATGCCCCGCCTCCATCGCCGCGCGGGCGCGTTCGAGACGGGGGGAGGAGACCTGCAATTCGTCCTCGAAAAACGCCGGCAGCAGGTTCTCGTGCCCCTCGAACATCCGCCACAGCACCGGCAGCAGGCCCTTGTTGGACAGGACCGCCTTCCACGGCGGCTCGATGAACCTGCAGCCGGAGCCGGGGATCGCCGCGGCGAAGTCGTCGCGCAGCAGATCCTCCCACGGGTAGAGCTTGAAGAGCGTCCCGATCACCCGGTCCTCGCCATCGGCGAACTGGCCGGCATCGGTCAGGCCGATGCGCTCGATGGGGGTGTAGTGGGGCGAGAGGCCCGCGTCCGCCGCGCACCAGGCGAGATATTCGACCGTTGCGAAATCCTCCTCCACCCCGTCGGCGGAGGCGAAATGCACGTCCTCGCCCGGCGCGAAGCCGGCGCGGAAGCGGGCGACCATCGCCTCATGGATGTCGTTGAACTGGTCGGCGCCCTTCGGCAGCCGTCCCTGTTCGATCATGTCTTCGAGCCACAGCCACTGGAAGCTCGCCGCCTCGTAGACCGAGGTGGGGGTGTCGGCGTTGTATTCCAGCAGTTTCGCCCGGCCGTCTCCGAACCCGTCGCCGCCATAGACCAGATCGAAGCGGCCGTAGAGCGAGACGTCCTCGCGCCGGAGGCTGCCCGCCACCAGGTCCATAGCCTCCTCCGGGATCGCCAGCTTGCGCATCAGCGCCTCCGACGACGCGATCTCGCGCGCCGCTTCCAGGCACATGGCGTGCAGCGCGGTGGCGGGGGCCTCGATGCGGGTCTCCACCTCGTCCAGCGAGAAGGCGTAGACGGTGGTCTCGTCCCAATAGGGCTCGCCATGCATGGTGTGGAAGCGGAAGCCGAGCGTCTCG
Organism: Albimonas sp.; assembly: GCF_055129145.1. NCBI lineage: Bacteria > Pseudomonadati > Pseudomonadota > Alphaproteobacteria > Rhodobacterales > Paracoccaceae > Albimonas > Albimonas sp. The sequence continues at coordinate 18,942 of NZ_JBSRTQ010000069.1, forward strand.
GCCTTGGCCTTCCAGTCCGGCCGTTCGCCGGGCGCGATCTTTCTCATGGGGCGGGCTTTCTCATGGGGCGGGCTCCCGGTCCTGCAGAGGGACGCGCAGGAGCGCGGGGCAGGGCGACGAAGTCAAGGACCCGCCGCCCCCCGGGCGATCACGAAACAGACCACCGCGGGCCCCTCAGAACCCCAGCTCTCTCGCCGTCGCCCGGCCGACCACGCCGGTCACCTCCGGCTTCCTGTCATGCTGGAACCGCTCGACTGCGATGCGGACGCCCTCGCCGAAGACGCCGTCGATCTCGCCCACGTCGTAGCCGAGCGTCGCCAGCCGATCCTGAAGGTCTCGTACCGCCGAACGTCCCCGCGCCACACCATGTGCGCCGCGCGGTCTTTGGCCAGACCCGCCGCCGCCGCGACGCCGCGCCTCCGCCATCCGGAGCGGCGCGCCCGCGGACCCCGTCGAAGGGGATGGCGGGGGGGGAATCGGGCGGCGCTCCGGGGCGCGGCGACGGGGCGGGGGGCGGAGCTGCCCTGACGAGCGCGATCCCGTCGCGCGGCGCTGTTCTCATGGCTCGATCCGTTCCCCGTTGGACGCCCGCGACCTTGCCCGCGACCTTGACGGATTGCCGCAGGCGCGCGTCCGCAGCGACCGGGTTCGACCTGCGGCCATGGCGCGGAGCCCGGCGCGGGCGGAGAGCCGGTCCGCGCGCGGCCAGGCGCGCGCCGCCAAGAGGTTGAGGTCGACGCGGCGAGGCTTCATGACTGCTTGCACAGCATCGACGGCGGCGCCTGCGATCCGCGCCGCCGCAAGCGAACCATGGGAGAGCAGGCCATGCGCCGCATCGATGGCGACCCCGAGCGGGCCCGGGTCCCGGCCCCGCAGGGAAGCGGCGGAGAGGGCGGCGGAGAGGGCGGGGCGCCCGCCCGCGTCTCCCGGCTGGCGGTGACCGCGATCCTCGCGGCCTCCACCGTGGCGACGCTGAACATGGCGATCACCAACACCGCGCTGCCGACCATCGCCGCGGATCTGGGTGCGGATCAGGCGGATTCGGTGTGGATCGTCACCGCGTTCCAGTTCGCCATGGCGGCCACCATCCTGCCGCTGGGGGCGCTGGGCGATTCCATCGGGCACAAGCGGGTGTTTCTGTGGGGGCTCGCGCTCTTCGCGCTGACCTCGCTCGCCTCCGGCCTCGCGTGGTCGCTGCCCGCGCTCGCCGGCGCGCGGGCGCTGCAGGGGATCGGCGGGGCGGCGATCTCGGCCGCGACCCCGGCGCTGATCCGCGCCATCTACCCGGCGGAGCGATTGGGGCGCGGGCTCGGGCTTTACGCGCTCGCGGTGGGCGTGGGGCTGACGGCGGGGCCGACGGTGGCCTCGGCGGTTCTGGCGGTGGCGGACTGGCCATGGCTGTTCCTGATCAACGTGCCGGTGGGCGGCGCCGCGCTGGCGCTGGCGCTGGTGGCGATGCCGGCGGATGTGCCGGGGCGGCGGAAGATGGACCCGGTCTCGGCGCTGCTCTGCATGGCGTTCTTCATTCTGGTGCTGCTGGGGCTGGCCGAGGCCGCGCATGACGCACGGCCGCTGCGCCTGCTGGCGGAGCTGGGGGGCGGCGTGATCTGCGGCGTGCTGCTGACCCGGCGCGAGCGCGGCCGTCCGGCGCCGATCTTCGCCGCCGACCTGTTCCGGCTCAGGATGTTCGCGCTGTCCTCGGCCACGTCGGTCTGCGCGTTTTCGGTGCAGGGGGCCGCCTTCGTGGCGCTGCCGTTCCTGATGCAGGACGTGCTGGGCCGCAGCCAGGTGGAGACGGGGCTGCTGCTGACGCCCTGGCCTGCGGCGACCGCGGTGATGGCGATGGTGGCGGCGGGGCTGGCGGACCGGATGCCGGCGGGGCTGCTCGGCGGGGTCGGGCTGGCGACGGTGGCGGGGGGGATGATCGCGCTGGCGACGATCCCGGCGGACGCTTCGGCGGTCGAGCTCGGCTGGCGGCTGGTGCTGTGCGGACTGGGCTTCGGGCTGTTCCAGACGCCGAACATGCGCGCGATCATGTCTTCGGCGCCGGCTTCGCGCAGCGGGGGGGCGGGGGGGATCCTCGCCACCTCGCGGCTGATGGGGCAGTCGGTCGGGGCGACGCTGACCGCGTTCTGCCTGTCGCTCGGCGCGGCGGAGGGGGCGGTGGCGGCGCTGTGGATGGGGGGGGCGCTGGCGGTGCTGGGCTGCCTGGTCAGCCTGACGCGCCTGCTCGGCGGGCGGCGGGCCTGAACCCGGCCGGCGAGCCCGCCTGCGCGGGCTGACGCGTGGGCGGAGGCTTCGGCGCTCGGGCGCCCCGAGGCGGCCGTCGCGCGATCCGGTCTGGCGGCGGGGCCCCTGGCGCGGCAGGGTGTCCGCAAAACCGACAGGAGGACGCGCCCCATGAACCGATTCACCCGATTCCCCGCCCCCGGAGCTTGCGCATGACCGCCCCCGCCCCCTCGCCCCGCCCGGTCGCGCTGATCACGGGCGGCGGCACCGGGGTCGGCGCCGCCGCAGCGCTCGGCCTCGCCGCGCGGGGCTGCGACGTGGCGCTCAACTACAGCCGGTCGGCGACAGAGGCCGAGGCCGCCGCCGAGGCCTGCCGCGCGCTCGGCGTCGAGGCCATCACCCTGCAGGGCGACGTCGCGACCGACGCCGACTGCCGTCGCATCGCCGACGAGACCGCCGCCCGCTGGGGTCGCATCGACATGGTGGTCAACAACGCCGGCACCACGCTCTTCGCCGACCTCGCCGACCTCGAGGCGCAGAACGAAGCCGATTTCATGCGCATCTACGCGGTCAACGTGCTGGGCGCCTATCAGGTGACCCGGGCGGCGGCGCCGATGCTGCGCGCCTCGGGCAAGGGCGCGGTGGTCAACGTGTCCTCGATGTCGGCGGTGACCGGCCTCGGCAGCTCGATCCCCTACGCCGCCTCCAAGGGCGCGCTCGACACGCTGACCCTGTCGCTCGCCCGCGCGCTCGCCCCGAAGGTGCGGGTCAACGCGGTGCTGCCGGGCATGATCGCCACCCGCTGGTTCTCCGAGGGGCTGGGCGCCGCGCGGGCCGAGGCCGCCCAGGCCCGCGCCGAGGCCGGCGCCGCGCTCGGCTCGGTCTGCTCGGCCGAGGACGTCGCCGCCTGCATCGTGTTCCTCGCGCTCGACGCCGCCAAGGTGACCGGGCAGCTGATGCAGGTCGACGCGGGCACGGCGCTGGGCCCGGCGATGACCCGGCTGGCCTGAGGGGGCGCGGCGCGCGCCTGCGGCGGACGGGCCCCGGGGAAGATCGGGAGGGGGGCGCGAAGCGCGCGAGATCGCCGCATGCGCGTGGCGGTGGCCTTGCCGGTCCGGCTCGTTAATAGTGAACGGAACATGTCAGTATCGGGATCCCGCCCATGATCGCCCGCCTCCGCCTCCGTCGCGACAGGGCCGCGCGCCTGCGGTCTCCGCTGCGGGCGGCGCTGGCGGCCTTGGTCTTCGCGACCGGCCTCGTCTTGGCGGGCCCGGTCGAGGGACCGGGGCCGGCTTTCCGGTCCGGGCTCCTCTCCCGCCTGACGCTTCCCCATTTCGCCGCGGCCCGCGCCGCGCCGGCGAGCGCCCTGCCGCGCGACGATCTCGCCTGGCTGGCCTCCCCGACCGAGATGGCGGCCTGGGGCGGCGGCGACGTCGAGGCGATCCGCGACCTGCTGCGCAAGGTCCGCTGGCTCGGCGCGGCCATCGGGGCCGCCTACGCCGCGCAGGGGCGTCCGCAGGCGGCGTCCGCGGCCTATGACGCCGCCCTCGAGCGCCGCCCCGACCTGCCGCTCGCGCTGCGCGGCCGCTACCGCATGGCGCTCGCCGACGACGACCGGGGCGCGGCGCTGCTCTGGGCCGAGAAATTGGCCGCGGCGCTGCCGGTGGAGCCGGGGGAGCTGAACCGGGCGCGCGTCGATCTCGCCGGGCTCTACCTCCGCGCCGGGCGGCCCGACGACGTGATCGCGCTGTTGTCCCCGGCCTTTCAGGGCAACCGCACCCCGCGGCCCGAGCCGCTGGCGCTGGAGGCGGCGTCGCCGCTGATCCAGGCCGCGCAGGCCGCCGGCCGCCTCGCCACGGCCGAACGCGCCATGTCCGTCGCCTACCGCCTGCTGCCCGCCGCCCGGCGCAAGGATCTGCCCTGGCCCGTGCTCAGCGCGCGGCTGCAGCGCATGCAGGGCCGGCCTGGCGAGGCGGCGCTGCTGTTCGGCGACCTCGCCGCCGACAACCCCGATCTGGTCGCGGCCTTCGCCCCCGACCGCGCCCGGGCCGAGACCGAGGCCGGCCGCCCCGGCGTCGGCCTCGCCCTGCTGCGCGACGCCTGGCCTGACATCGGCCTGCCGCACCGGCCGTCCGTGCTCGACGATTTCGCCGAAACCGCCATGGCCGCCGGCTGGCCCGACGGCGCGCTCGACTGGCTTGCGCGCAGGGCCCGCGACCTGCCCTCTGCCCAGGGGGCGCTGCTGGACGGGCGAGCGCTGCTGTCGGCCGAGCGGATCGAAGGCGCCGTCGCCCGCGTGCGCGGCATCCTCGCCGATCCCCTCGCCGGCCCGCAGGCCTGGCTGATCACCGCCGCCGCCCGCGCCTGGGGCGGGGGGCGCGTCGCCGCCGCGGAGACGCTGCGCAACGGGCTGGCGGAGCATCCCGCGGCCGAGGCGCTGTGGCTGGCGCTGTCGCGGCTGGAATCGGGCGAGGCGCGGCGCCGGACGCTGCAGCAGGCGGTGACGGCCGCGCCCGGCTCCGCCGCGCTGCGGATCGCGAAGGCGCGCGCGGAATTCGACCTCGGCGCCCCCGGCGCCGCCGCGGAAAGCTACGCCAGCGCCTTCGCGCTCATGCCTGGCCGGGCGCGGGACCGGGCGGCGGCCTCGGTGGCGCTGGTCGATTCGCGCGGCGACCTGGTCATGGCCCTGGCCCATGCCCGCTTCGCGCGCGACGCCGCACCCGACGCGGCTTTCGGGGCCGACGCGCTGGGTCAGGCCCTGCTGGCGCGCGGCGACGCCGAAGCCGCCGAGATCGAGCTGCGCCTCGCCGTCGAGCGCGCCGACCCGAGCGACATGGCGGCCTATCTGCATCTCGCCCGGCTCTTCGTGCTGCGCCGGCAGCCGGTCGAAGCTTCGGGCGCCGCGCTCAAGGCGCTCACCGGGATCCTCGCCGTCCACCAGCGGGTGGAGGCCGAGGCGATACTGAATGCCGGCACGGCCGTGACGCGGCTGGAGACGACGCTCCGCGCCCTGAACGCCGAGGGGACGGGCCCTGCGCTGGGCCGGCTGATCGTGAACGAGACGGATGAGGGCCTGACCCTCGACCTCGCCGCCAACGGTCTGCCGGAGGGCATGGCCACCGCCAGCCTCGCCCCCCGCCCCGCCTGCGCCGCGCCCGAGATCTGGGCCGAAGCGAAGGCCGAGAGCATCGCGGATCGCGGGCTGGAGCTGCGGCGGACCGATCCGGCCGCGGGGCTGAACCGCTTCGCCGGCGTCGGCGCCGCGGTCGAACCGGAACAGGCGATGCCCGATTTCAGGATCGTCGCGGGCGGCATCGCCTCGGTGACCGCCACGGTTCCTGGGCGGCGCATCTCGCAGATGCGCGGCCGCGCCATGCTGCTGCGTCATGAGGGCATGCCCGACGCCGCCCCCTTCGCCTGCGCCGTCATCCCCTGACCGCCCGGCCCCTCCCCTGCACGCGGTGCGGGGCAGGGGCCGGTCAGGCGGGGCTCACCACCAGCGGTCGGGGCGCGCCGTGAAGTCTGCGGCGCGTTCCAGCGCATAGGCGATGTCGAGCATCTCGGCCTCGCCCCAGGGCTTGCCGATCAGCTGCAGGCCCAGCGGCAGGCCGGCGTCGTCGATTCCCGCGGGCACCGCCACGCCGGGCAGGCCGGCGAGGTTCACCGTCACCGTGAACACGTCGTTGAGATACATCTTCACCGGATCCGCATCCGCCATCTCGCCCAGTCCGAAGGCGGCCGAGGGCGTGGCGGGGGTCAGGATCGCGTCCACCGTCTCGAAGGCCATTTCGAAGTCGCGCTTGATGAGCGTCCGCACCTTCTGGGCGCGCAGATAGTAGGCGTCGTAATAGCCGGCCGAGAGCACGAAGGCCCCCATCATCACCCGGCGGCGCACTTCGGGGCCGAAACCCTCGGCGCGGCTCTTCTCATAGAGGTCGGTGATCCCGTCGCCCGCGCCGAGCGCCGCCCGGCGCCCGAAGCGCACGCCGTCATAGCGCGCGAGGTTGGACGACGCCTCGGCCGGGGCGATCACGTAATAGGCGGGCAGGGCGTATTTGGTGTGGGGCAGCGAGATGTCGACGATTTCCGCGCCCGCGTCGCGCAACATGTCGGCGCCCCTGGCCCACAGCGCCTCGATCTCGGCCGGCATGCCGTCCATGCGGTATTCGTCGGGGATGCCGATGCGCTTGCCGCGGATGTCGCCGGTCAGCATCGCCTCGAAATCCGGGACCGCGAGATCGGCGGAGGTGCTGTCCTTCGCGTCGAACCCGGCCATGCCCTCCAGCATGATCGCCGCATCCCGCACGGTCTTCGCCATCGGCCCGGCCTGGTCGAGCGACGAGGCGAAGGCCACCACCCCCCAGCGCGAGCAGCGCCCGTAGGTCGGCTTCACGCCCACGATGCCGGTGAAGGCGGCGGGCTGGCGGATCGAGCCGCCGGTGTCGGTGCCGGTCGCGCCCAGACACAGGTCCGCCGCCACCGCCGCGGCCGAGCCGCCCGAGGAGCCGCCCGGCGTCAGATCGCGGTTCGAGCCCTTCGCCCGCCACGGGTTCACCACCGGCCCGTAGCACGAGGTCTCGTTCGACGAGCCCATGGCGAACTCGTCCATGTTCAGCTTGCCGACCATCACCGCGCCGCGGTCCCACAGGCGCTGGGTGACCGAGCTTTCATACTGCGGCAGGAACTGGTCGAGGATGTTGGAGCCGGCCTGGGACCGCACGCCCTCGGTGCAGAACAGGTCCTTGATCCCCAGCGGAATGCCGCAGAGCGACGGGGCGGCGGCCCCTTCGGCCGCCAGCCGCGCATCGGCGGCGGCGGCCATCTCGCGGGCCTTTTCCGGGGTCTTGGCGCTGACCGCGTTCAGGGCGCCGGCGGCCTCGATGTTGACGAGGCAGGCCTCGGTCAGCTCGGCCGAAGTGATGTCGCCCCCGCGCAGCCGGTCGCGGGCCTCGGCGATGGTCAGGCGGGTCAGGTCGGACATGGGGAAGGCCTCGGGCGCGTCAGGATCGGAAGGAGGGGCAGGCGGGCGGGCGGGCGGGCGGTTACTCGACCACCTTGGGCACGGCGAAGAAACCCTCGCGGGTCGCGGGCGCATTGGCCAAGACCTTGTCGCGGATGCCGCCGTCGGTGATCTCGTCCGCGCGCCGGCGCAGGGCCATCGGGGTGACGGAGGTCATCGGCTCGACCCCCTCCACGTCCACCTGGTTCAGCTGCTCCACCCAGTCGAGGATCCCCGACAGTTCCGAGGCGAGCCGTTCCAGCTCGGCCTCGTCCACGCGGATGCGGGCGAGATGGGCGACGCGGGCGGCGGTGGCCTTGTCGATGGACATGGGCTCTGGGTCTCCGGCGGCTGCGGGCGGGGGCGGCGGGACCGCCCCTCGGCTCTTCCCGCGGCTTATCCCGCCGACCCGTTGCGCGCAAGCCGGCCGGCTTCGGCGCGCGCCGCGCGGACCGAGTGTCCCGGCGCCCCATGGCGCACGAAGGTCACCGCCAGAACCCCCAGCAGCGTGCCGTTGAGCAGATGCCAGGCCCAGTGGGTCCCGATCGGCAGCGCCGCGCAGATCGGTCCGGTCTGGTCGTCGGCGGTGCGCATCGCCAGCGACGCCGCGAAGACGCCCGCGGCCACGGCGAGCCCCGGCCAGCTGTTATGCGCGCTCAGCGCCAGTCCGGTGGCGAAGGCGATCAGCGCAAGGAGGGTCGGCACATAGCCGATGGAGCCGTTGAGCGAGCCCAGCACCGGCGAAAGCCAGGACCCCATCGCGGCCGAGACCGGCAGGAACAGCGCCGCCGTCGCGATCCCCGCCCAGACCGGCAGCCCGATATAGCGGACCACGGCGAGGTGAAGATAAAGCATGATGAAGATCATGATCGGAATGACGTCGGCGGTCCCGGCCCAGCGCTCCGCCACGGTGTGGAACAGGAACGAGCCGACGCCGATGGCGACGAGGTTCAGGCTCAGCGCCCGCACCGCCCAGTCGCCGCTGCGCACGTCGCGCCGGGCGATGAACCAGGTCACGGCGGCGGCGACGAGGAAGGCCGCGTTCGAGACGGCGTTCAGCGGCTCCGCCCAGAAGGCCGGGCTCAACCGCTCGCAATACGCGTCCACCGAGGCGAACATGCCTTCCATCGCCGCACTCCCTCTTCATGCGCGCACCGGCGCCGCAGGATCGCGGCCCCATCGCGGCGGGGAACAAGGGGAGCCAGGCCAACCGCCCGCGCCCCGTCGCATCCCGCCCGCTCCACGCCCGCTCCACGCCCGGCTTGCGCCGGCGCGACGCGGGGTTTCCCACGAAACGAAATCTCACATGGCGCGCGGCGCCCTGTGCGCAATGGCGCGGCGGTCTATTTCCCGCGGTGCGGAAGGGCGACGCGTCATGGTCTTTCATTCGCCGTCCCCCTGCGCCAGAACCATCGAGCGTGCGCGTCACGTCTCGCCGGATCCGCCGGCAAGCGAAGTGTCGCCGGGTCCGCCGGCGAAGCAATCGGGAGGAGACCCCATGAAGATCATCTGGCTCGGCCATTCCAGCTTCCGCATCGAGATCGCCGATCAGGTCCTGCTGGTGGACCCCTGGCTGCGCGGCAATCCGAAATTCGACGAGGCGCGGTTCGACGAGGCCATCGCCGGCGCCACCGCCATCCTGCTCAGCCACGGGCATGGCGACCATGCGGGCAACGCGGTCGAGATCGCCAAGGCCACCGGCGCCAGGCTGGTCGGCGGCTACGAGCTGGTCGGCTATTTCGCCGAGAAGGAAGGGGTCGAGGCGCTCGGCTTCAACCTCGGCGGCACGGTGGCGCTCGGCCAGGTCGAGGTGACCATGGTCGGCGCGCGGCATTCGTCGTCCTTCCCCGGGCTGGGCTATGCCGGCACCGAGGCCGGGTTCATGATCGCGGGCGAGGGCAAGACCATCTATTTCTCGGGCGACACCGACGTGATGGCCGACATGGGCGTCTACCAGGCCCTGCACGCGCCCGAGATCGGGATTCTGTCCAGCGGCGGCCATTTCACCATGGACATGAAGCGGGCGGCCTATGCGGCCAGGACCTTCTTCGATTTCAAGACGGTGATCCCCTGCCACTACAAGACCTTCCCGCTGCTGGCCCAGGACGCCGAGGTGCTCAAGGCCGGTCTGCCCGGCGTCGACGTGATCGAGCCGGAGGTGATGACCGCCATCGAGCTCTGAGCCGCGCCCGATCGCGCAAGGCCACGGCCCCGGACCGTGCGGTCCGGGGCCGTTTTCATGCGGCGGGGGCGGGGGCGGAAGCGAAGGGAGCCGCGCGACGACCGGCCCGATGACCGCGCCGGAGCGCCCGCGCGGCGGTCCGGCGGGGGCGCCGGGCGGCGGCGTTTCCGGGGCCCGGAGGGATCAGCCGGACCTGCGGCCGGCGAAGAAGGCGCGCAGAAGGCCCGCCGCCTCGGCCTCGGCGATGCCGGAATAGACCTCGGGCCGGTGATGGGCCTGGGGATGCGCGAACACCCGCGCGCCGTGATCCACGCCGCCGGACTTGGGATCGGGGGCGCCGTAATAGACCCGCCCGATCCGCGCCGCGGCGATGGCCCCTGCGCACATCGCGCAGGGCTCCAGCGTCACCCAGAGGTCGAGGCCGGGCAGACGCTCCGACCCCAGCGCCGCGCAGGCCGCGCGGATCGCCAGGATCTCGGCATGGGCGGTGGGGTCGGCCTGCTCGCGGGTGCGGTTGCCGGCGCGGGCGAGGACCCGGCCCGTCGCGGGATCCACCACGGCCGCGCCCACCGGCGTCTCGTCGCGGGCCGCCGCCGCGCGCGCCTCTTCCAGCGCCGCTTCCATATGCGAGACGAAGCGCGCCCCGCTCATCCCCCCACCCTCCGCCGATAGCGCCGCATCGCGGGCGCCGAGGCCGACGAGACCGAAACCGCCCCGCCGAGCGCGGCGCCGACCCGTGCGGCGCCCGGCCCCGACCCCGGTCCCGCGGCCGGCTCGAATCCCAGCCGGATCAGCAGCGCCGCCGCCCGATGGTTGTCGCCATGCGCCACCGCCTCCAGCTCCCGGCACACTTCCGCCGCCTCGACCAGCACCGCCTCCATCGCCTCGCGCGCAAGACCGCGGCCCCAGTATTCCGGCAGGAAGGCGAACGAAACCTCGACCGCGCCCCGTCCCTCCAGCACGCAGAATTGCAGCCCGGCGACCCCGGCGGGCCGCCCTTCCGCGTGGGGGAGTGGGGGGGCCGCGTGCGGGAAAGGGGGCGCGCCCTCCGTCTCCGGCGATGCCGTCTCCCACAGCCGCAGGCCGAACCCGTGGGCCGGCCAATGGGCGGCGAAGGCCCGCGCCCGCTCATGCGCCAGCTCCGCCGTCCAGACCCGCCGGCTTTCGGCGACGAAGCGGCCGACCTGCTCGCGGCCGAAGAGCTCGGCGGCGAAATCCCCGTCGCTGGCCCGGATCGGGCGGCCGAGGAGGCGGGCGGTGCGCAGGGCTGTCATGCTCCGCTTATCGCCGAAGCGGGGGCGGGGGCCAAGACGCATCGGCGCCGCCCCGCGATCCCGCTTCCTATCGCGCCCGCACGGGCATAAGAGGGCGCATGACCAAGCCCGAGAATCCCGCCCCGCGCCCCGACGCCGCCCCCGCGGACCCCGCCGCCACGCCTGAGAAGGCGTCCGCAAAGCCGTCGGGGAAGCCGTCCGCGACCGCGCCCGAAGCGGAGGCGAAGGGCGAGCGGCTCGCCCGGCGCCTCGCCCGCGCCGGCGTCGCCTCGCGCCGCGCCGCCGAGACGATCATCGCCGAAGGCCGGGTCCGGGTGAACGGCGTGCGCGTCGACAGCCCCGCGCTGAACGTGACGCTCGAGGATCTGGTGGAGCTCGACGGCGCGCCGGTGGCCGAGCCCGAGCGCACCCGCATGTGGCGCTACCACAAGCCCATCGGCCTGGTGACCTCGGAATCCGACGAAAAGGGCCGCCCGACGGTGTTCGAGAACCTGCCGGTGGACCTGCCGCGGGTGATGTCGGTGGGCCGGCTCGATCTGAATTCCGAGGGGCTGCTGCTTCTCACCAACGATGGCGACCTGAAGCGGCGGCTGGAGCTGCCCTCCACCGGCTGGCTGCGCAAATACCGCGTCCGCGTCTTCGGCGCGCCGGACGAGGCGGCGCTGGAGCCGCTGCGCCGCGGCATGACGGTGGAGGGGGAGCGGTATCAGCCGATGACCGCCTCCGTCGACCGCCTGCAGGGCCGCAACGCCTGGCTGACGGTGTCGCTGCGCGAGGGCCGCAACCGCGAGGTCCGCAAGGCGCTGGGCGCGCTGGGCTTCGAGGTCTCCCGCCTGATCCGGATCAGCTACGGCCCCTTCCTGCTGGGCGAGCTGCCGGCCGGTGAGGTCGAGGAAATCCGCCCCAAGGTGATGCGCGACCAGCTGGGCCTCGGCCCCGCGCCGAAGGAGACGCGCGAGCCGGGCGGCGGGGTCAAGCCGGGCCGGACCGAACCCGACGACGAGGATGAAGCGCCCCGCCGCCGCGCGGGTCCGCCTCGGGACCGAACTCCGGGCGCCATCCGTCCGGGGCCGGGCAAGCCGGGGCTGCCGAAGCCCGAGGCCGAACGGCCCGGCCGCTCGGGGCCTTCTCGATCCGGTCCGGCGCGCTCGGGACCGGCTCGTTCCGGGCCGGGCAAGCCGGGGCAGGGCCGCTCCGACGCACGGTCGGACGGCGACAAACCCCGCTTCGGCAAGCCTGACGGCGCCAAGGCCGGAACCGGCTGGACCGGCGGCCCCGCGCGCCGGGCCGCACCCGACGGCGCGCGCGAAGAGGCCGCGCCGCGCCGTTTCGGCGGCAAGTCCGGCCCCGGCTTCGCGGCCGGCGAGACCGGCGGCCGCCGCTTCGAAAGCCGCTCCGACGCGCCCCGCGGCGGCGCCCGCGATGCCGACGCCGGGCCCTCCCGGCACCGCGGCGCCGGCGCCCCCAGCGCCAAATTCGGCCCCCGCGACGGCGCGGGCCCCAAGCGTGAAGGCGGCTTCCGCGGCGCGAAGCCGGAGGGCGACGGCGCCGCGCCCGGCGGTGGGTTCGACCCCGCCCGCGCCGGCGGCGTCTACACCGGCCCCGGATCCGAGAATGACGGCCCCGGCGGCCGACGCTTCGGAGGCGGCCGCGACGAGCCGCGCCGCGAGGGCGGCGGCGGCTACCGTGGCGCCAAACCGGCCGGCTTCGGCGGCGCGCG